>CALZHW010000010.1:0-28685 GCA_945787125.1 uncultured Ectothiorhodospiraceae bacterium | reverse complement strand
AGGACAAAATTTAAGCTCATTTCACCTGCTGTAGACTCATTTAGCAATAAACAAGTCGGCAAATTGAAAACCACTAAGACCTGCTTTATCATACCGATCCGACCAATAAGTTAACATACCAATGTCATTCGAAGTCAATATTTTACCGTCAGGGCATTTACATTGCGCAGACGAAAACATCACTGGTGAAAAGTTTGTCTCTGCTTTTGAAAATGATACCGGCGAAGGGTTGTTTGCCCTAGCCACTAGCCAAAACAACGCAACATTTTCAAACTCTGCCAATTTTTGGCGCGATTTTGCCTGTGCTTATATGACTGAGCGCTGCCATACTGTGGATTCAAATACCCCTATCGAATCGATTGCGTGGAACCCAGATACTCAGCAAATGTTACTGAATGCGCCACCCATGCGAGGCGCAGAATACCTGTCGTCACAGGTATTAGAAGCCGCGTGGGATGCACTCGATCATTGGGTTTATCAACAAGTCAATCAACACCAAACGAGCCTGGAAGATTTTCTTAAAACCTTTGCCCCACAATGGCGCCAAGTGGGTCGAGTGTGTTTTCATTTAGCCGAAAACAGTAAAGACCCCGATTACCCCTTTGCATTTCTCGCAACTTATGCCGCTGAAATTTCTCATCAAGGAAAAACCCAATACCGGCCGCTCGGCAACGCTTTGCAAGCTTATGCGGGTGCACGCAACAAAAAAGCGCTGATACACCTGTTGTCACCGGTGCAACTCGCCTCAGAGTCCAGCCAATTTATTAAAGATCTTGTTGAGTCAGGTGACATTTACCATCCGTTAATTTGGTCAGCTGAAGAGGCTTATCAATTTATGCGCGAAGCCTCTCTGTATGAGACTGCAGGCATTGTTGTGCGTTTGCCAAACTGGTGGAAGAAACGCCCACGACCCCGCGTTAGTATCACCTTGGGTAGTCCTGCAAAAAATGCATTTACGGCTGATGCCATGTTGAAGTTTAATGTCTCTTATGCGCTGGGGGATCAAACACTCACGCAAGCCGAGTGGGAAGAACTCATGGCCGCTGACGATGGTTTGGTGCTGCTTAAAGGTCAGTGGGTAGAAGTTGATAAAGAAAAGCTGTCTGAAGCGTTGCAACATTGGCAAAGCGTAAAACAGCAACACCAGGAGGATGGTTTATCTTTTATCGAAGGCATGCGATTACTTGCTGGAACATCTGCAGATCTTTCCGAAAAAGCTCAACCTGATAAAGTCAATGAATGGTCATTTGTCCAGCTCGATAGTGGTTTAACTCAAATTCTCAATGAATTGCGTGACCCCAGCAGCATAACCGCAACACAACCCGGCAAAGCGCTTAAAGGTTCATTGCGACCTTATCAAAACACGGGTGTTAATTGGTTGTGGCATTTAAGTCAACTGGGACTTGGCGCTTGCTTAGCCGATGATATGGGACTGGGTAAGACGATTCAAGTCATTGCCTTATTGATCAGACTCAAGCAAAAGAAAACGGGTAAACCATCGCTGCTCGTATTGCCAGCATCGCTATTGAATAACTGGAAAGACGAACTCACTAAATTCGCTCCATCACTTAATTGTCAATTTGTTCATTCATCCTTGATCAATAAAGAAAAATTAGCGGCATTAGAAGACCCCGCTATATTGAATAAATATGATGTCATATTAACGTCTTACGGTATGTTACTCAGTCAGCCCTGGCTTATGGAACAGCACTGGCAATTAATCGTGCTTGACGAAGCGCATACCATTAAAAATCCGAATACTCGTACCACGAAAATTGTTAAACAACTCAAAGCACAATCGCGCATTGCGCTAACGGGTACCCCCATTGAAAACCGACTTGGTGATTTATGGTCTTTATTTGATTTTTTATGCCCTGGATTGTTAGGCTCGGCAACGGTGTTTAAGAAATTCACCAAGACCATGGAAAACTCTGAACATTCCTACGCGCCCTTGAGAAAACTGCTTCAGCCTTATATTTTACGCCGCCTCAAAACCGACAACTCAATTATCGATGACCTACCCGATAAAACCGAAGTACATGCCTACTGTGGGCTTAGCAAAACACAGGCAGTATTGTATGAAAAGTCAGTGCAGGAATTGACTGCCGCGTTAGATACTAACGTTGATGGTATCAAACGACGCGGCTTAGTGCTTTCCTATATACTACGATTTAAGCAAATTTGTAATCACCCTGCACAATTCAAAGGTGATGGTGAGTATCGCGCTAAAGACAGTGGTAAATTTATTCGTTTGAACGAAATTTGTGAAGAAATTGCATCGCGCCAGGAAAAGGTTCTGATCTTTACCCAGTTCCGCGAAATGATTGATCCCTTGGCCACATTTTTGACACAATGTTTTGGCCAACCCGGATTAACCCTGCACGGTGGCACACCTATCTCACAGCGTAAAAAAATGGTTAATCAATTTCAAACAGAAAATGGCCCACCCTTTTTCGTATTATCCATCAAAGCCGGTGGTACCGGGCTCAATTTAACCGCGGCATCACACGTGATTCATTTTGACCGCTGGTGGAACCCCGCTATTGAAAACCAGGCAACCGACAGAGCGTATAGAATTGGCCAAAAGAAAAATGTCTTAGTCCACAAATTTGTCTGTAAAGGGACCATTGAAGCGAACATTGATAAACTTATTACAGAAAAAATGAGCCTGGCCAATGATCTTCTCGAAAGCCCAGCGGAAAACCGTGTGACTGAAATGAGTAATGACGAGTTATTAAACCTTATAAAACTCGATATCAACCAAATACAATTATAGGAACTGGAGATACACATGGCTTATTATGGCTTTTCACCCTATGTCTCGGTAGGCAAACGACTTGCTAATGGCAAGAAAAAAATGGAACAATTGCGTAAAAAAGGCTTGAATGTTCAGCCCATTGAAATCGCGGGGAAAAAAATAACCCATACCTTTTGGGGACAAGCCTGGTGCGACCACTTAGAAAGTTTCAGCGACTATAGTAACCGACTACCGCGAGGCCGAACCTATGTGCGCAATGGTTCAGTCTGTCACCTAGAAATCAACAAAGGCAAAATTAATGCATATGTCAGTGGCTCTGACACTTATAAGCTTGAGATTGATATTAAACCACTCAGTGCCTCACGCTGGAAAGAGATCAAAAAACAGTGCGCAGGCCACATCGGTTCCTTACTGGAACTCATGCAAGGCAAGCTCTCCAAACAAGTGATGGAAATTGTCACCGACCAAAAAACCGGTCTTTTTCCATCACCTAAAGAGATCCAACTCGGCTGTGACTGCCCGGACTGGGCAACCATGTGTAAACATGTCGCGGCGGTACTCTATGGCATCGGCGCTCGACTCGATTTACAACCTGAGTTGTTATTTGTGTTACGGGATGTCGATCACCATGACCTTATCAGTGCGGATATTCAAATACCAAAAGGAAAATCCAAACGCCGTCAGCTAAGTGGTGATTTATCAGATGTCTTTGGTATTGAACTTGATGAAACGATGCCGCCAGTAAAAACATCAAAATCAAAAGCAGCATCCAAGAAAAAAACACCCTCCGTTAAAAAACCAGCCTCGACTAAATCGGCAGTAGAAAAACAAAAAACAATCCGACCCACCGGCAAATCAGTCGTACGATTACGTAAACGTTTTGACATGAACGTATCACTATTCGCCCGCCTGGTTGGCGTTAGTGCAAAAACAATTTCAAACTGGGAGAGTCAAACGGGACGACTAACATTGCGCCCAGAAAGTCTCGCCGCATTGACGAAAGTTAATATGCTGGATAAATCTCAAGCGTGGGGAAAGTTGAAATAATTAATTAATTAATCAAAACGCATAATAAATGGTCTATGAGATAAGAAAAGTGCGCCAAGTACTTGGCGTTTTCTGTGTTATATTGTTCGGAACTGAAAAACACAATTGAACCGCAAAGGTACAGAAATGGAATATCGAAAATTAGGTCGAACAGGATTAGATATCAGTCTCATTGGGCTTGGTACGATGACTTGGGGTTTGCAAAATACCCAAGCACAAGGGTTTGAGCAAATGGATTATGCGCTTGAACGAGGTATCAATTTCTTTGATACCGCCGAAATGTATGCGATACCACCCAGTAGTAAAACCTTTGGCACCACTGAAACGATTATCGGCAATTGGTTTGCTTCACGATTAAATCGCGAAAAAGTAATTCTTGCTTCAAAGATAACGGGGCCAGGTTTGCCCTGGATCAGAGATGGAAATAATATAATCAACAAAAAAAATATTCTACTTGCTGTTGAGAGCAGTCTAAAAAGATTACAAACAGATTATATCGACCTTTATCAATTACACTGGCCTAATAGGGGATCATATCACTTTGGACAAGTGTGGAATTACACGCCAGAATTTGATGCGCAGGCAGAGCAGGAGAATTTTCTTGAAGTTTTGCAAACCATGCAAACGTTAATTCAAGCCGGAAAAATTCGTCATATTGGCTTATCTAATGAAACCGCTTGGGGCATGACTAAATGGTTACAGGTCGCCGAGCGAAATAATCTGCCACGCATGGCTTCTATTCAAAATGAATATTCCTTACTTTGCCGTCTCTTTGAGCCTGACCTCAGTGAAATCGCAATACATGAAGACTGTGGTTTACTGGCCTGGTCTCCCCTATCCAGGGGAATATTAAGCGGGAAATACCTAAATGGTGCTCGTCCAGAAGGTGCGCGATTAACCATTGAGACGCGTGCAGAACATCGCACCCAACCGCAGACTGAAGCAGCGGTGAGAAAATATGTCGAGTTGGCTAAGCGGCATGAACTGGATGCCTGTCAGATGGCGTTAGCATTTGTAAACAGTCAGCCTTTTGTGAGCTCTACGCTTATTGGTGCCACCAACATGGAACAATTAAAAAACAATATAGACTCTATTTCCATTAAATTGCCGACAGAGATTAATGAAGAGATCCTAAAAATTAGGCGTGAGCACCCCATGCCTTACTAAGGGATGTGCACGTTCCTAAGCAGATATTGATTTTTTTCGTAGGTTGGCACCAACATTAAGCATATTAAGCAAATGAGTAAAAACGAGAATAGCGTCATAATTAAACTCCCTTTTTTGATGCATTAATATACGTCTTTATGTGCGACACATGCGACACAATAAACACCACTACAAAAGGAATCCATCATGTTTTCTATTCCACTCACTATTGAACGTTCTATTACAATCGATAAGTCAGCAGATGAGATTTTTAACATTATTGCAAACTTTAACAGCTGGCGTAATTGGTCGCCCTGGTTGTGTCAAGAGCCAGAGTGCCCGGTAGATATAAAAGGCAATGTAGCTAATATTAATCACTCGCAAAGTTGGGATGGTAAGCGCATTGGTGCGGGTGAAATGCGCATAAGCGCCATAAAGGCACCTTCTCGTATTGATTATGATCTTACCTTTTTAAAACCTTGGAAAAGTCACAGTAAAGTTGCTTTTGAAATTCACTCAACCGGTGAGTCATCCACAGTGACTTGGTCGATGCAAGGCAGCCTTCCCTTTTTTATGTTCTTTATGAAAAAAATGATGGCCGCCTTGGTTGGCAGTGATTATGAACGCGGTTTAAGCATGCTAAAAGAATACAGTGAGACGGGTGAAGTGCATTCCACCATTACGGTTAACAACATCATTGAAAGTGAAGGCTTCCATTTTGTCGGTAAACGAAATACCTGCAAACTCTCAGAAGTAGGCGTCGTTATGGGAAAAGACTTTGTTGCGCTAATCAAAATGGTAGAGGAAGGATTATTGCCATCTCCCGAGTTAACGTTTTCCTTTTACCATCGATATGATTTCGTTAATCAGCAATGTGATTACACGTCAGGTTTTGGCTACAAAACCCGGCCAGCTATCGATGGAACCATTGAACTTGAAGTGGGTCAACTACCGAAACACAAAGCACTCCAAGTTGAGCATACAGGCTCCTATCGGCATTTAGGTAACGCATGGTCAACCATACAAGGTATGTTACGCTCTGGAAAACACAGGCAATCAAAGACAATTCCCATGTACGAAATCTATCTCAATTTGCCTGACCAAGTTGACGAAAAAGATCTGATCACTCAGGTCCAAATACCACTGAAAGACTAAATCAAAACACTTTTTGAAGCTAGCCGTGAAGATTCATTGAATAATCAGATGCAAACTATTTCAGGGAGGTATGGTCAATAACAAGTCGCTCTTTTACAAAAAAAAGGATATTCTCTAGAATAAGTCCTACAAAAGGCTGTATCAAGTAAAAGATCTTGTCCGAATGGCACTAATGTTGTATTGATAATAATGGAATAACTATAATTCACCAAGTAATTAGGAAAAAGTAATCATCATGGGTAAATCTCTGGTCATAGTCGAATCACCAGCTAAAGCAAAAACCATTAATAAATATCTCGGAAAAGAGTTTGTCGTCAAGTCCAGTGTTGGTCATATTCGCGACCTTCCTACCAGTGGAAGTGCATCAGCTATATCAAGCACAACGCCCAAGGAACGAGCCCAACTCGCGGTTGCAGCTAAAAAGTTAACACCCGCAAAGCGTGAAAAAGCGAAACAAGAACGAGCAAAAATTGCACTAGTCAATCGAATGGGTATCGATCCAGAAAATCACTGGGCCGCTCATTACGAAATTATGCCCGGCAAAGAAAAAGTAGTTGCTGAACTACAAAAATTAGCCAAGAATGCTGACACTATCTACCTCGCAACGGATTTGGATCGCGAGGGAGAAGCTATCGCATGGCATTTAACCCAGGCAATTGGTGAAGAAAACGTCGTTTTTAAGCGTGTTGTTTTTAACGAAATTACCAAAACAGCCATTCAAGATGCGTTTGCTAACCCCACCACACTTGATATTGATCAAGTTAACGCCCAACAATCACGGCGCTTTCTCGACCGCGTTGTAGGCTATATGCTGTCACCGCTGTTATGGAAAAAGCTTGCCAGAGGTCTCTCAGCAGGTCGGGTACAATCTGTTGCAGTGCGTTTGATCGTAGAACGTGAGCAAGAGATTCATGCGTTCAATCCTGAAGAGTATTGGGACGTATATGCGGATTTAATGACACCTTCTTCGGTTAAAAAATCAGCTGAAGAACTACGCATGCAGGTGATGAAACACAATAACGAAAACTTTCGCCCAACCAGTAAAGAGCAAACAGATACTGCGCTAGCTGTGCTTCAGTCAGCTGATTACAACATTGTCAAGCGCGAAACAAAACCTTCATCAAGCAAACCCAAAGCCCCTTTTATCACCTCAACACTACAACAAGCTGCGAGTACACGATTAAATTTTGGCGTTAAAAAAACCATGATGATGGCACAGCGTCTTTACGAAGCCGGCTATATTACTTATATGAGAACCGATTCAACAAACCTTAGCACTGAAGCGGTTGAGGCAGCGCGTGAATATATTATTGAAAAGTACGGTAAAGATTATTTGCCAGATGAACCCATCAGATATTCTAGCAAAGAAGGCGCTCAAGAAGCGCATGAAGCCATACGCCCCTCCAATGTTCGGACCATGAAATCCGACCTGGAAAAAGTTGACGACGATGCTGTACGGCTTTATGAACTTATCTGGCGACAGTTTGTAGCATGCCAAATGCCACCAGCCAAGTTCGACGTAACAACACTCAGTGTGAATGCTGCAGGCTATGAATTGCGTGCTAAAGGCCGCACGGTTATATTTGATGGTTGGACTAAAGTGCAGCCACCACAGCAAAAGGATAAAGGTGACATTCTTCTCCCGCCTGTTGCCGAAGGAGATAGTTTAACCCTAATAAAACTCGATCCATCACAACACTTCACCAAACCACCTGCTCGTTATAGTGAAGCCTCATTGGTTCGTGAATTGGAAAAACGTGGCATTGGTCGTCCATCTACCTATGCTACAATTATTTCAACCATACAAGATCGTGGATATGTTACAGCTCAAAACCGGCGCTTTTATGCAGAAAAAATTGGTGACATTGTTACTGAACGTTTAGTTGAAAATTTTGCTGATTTACTGGATTACAGTTTTACTGCAAAAATGGAAGAAAAACTCGATGCTATCGCAGCAGGCAAGAGAGACTGGTTAGATGTACTTGATGAATTTTATGCCGACTTTAAAACACAGTTAGAAACCGCAGAAAACGATGAGCACGGCATGCGGAGTAACGATCCTGTTGCGACTGACATCGACTGTACAAGTTGCGGCAGAAAAATGCAAATTCGCGCTGGTGCGACAGGCGTGTTTCTCGGTTGTTCGGGTTATAACCTACCGCCCAAAGAGCGTTGCAAAAACACCATGAATCTCATCCCCGGTGATGAAGCCGTTGATGCTGATGCTGATGAAGAAAATGAAGCGCGTGCATTACTCAAGCGCCGACGTTGTCCGAAATGTGGGATCGCAATGGACAGTTATCTCATTGATGAGACCCGCAAGTTGCATATATGTGGTAATAGCCCTGACTGCACAGGATATGAAATTGAATCCGGGACATTTCGCATTAAAGGCTATGAAGGCCCTATCGTTGAATGTGATAAATGCGGCTCCGATATGCAACTTAAAACTGGGCGTTTTGGTAAATACTTCGACTGCACTAACGACGAGTGTAAAAATACACGAAAATTATTACGTAATGGCGAAGTTGCACCACCCAAAGCTGATCCAGTGCATATGAAAGAGTTGGCGTGTGAAAAGTCAGAGGGTTATTTTGTATTACGTGATGGCGCGGCTGGCATATTTCTCGCCTCGAGTGCATTTCCTAAATCACGGGAAACCCGTCCACCATTGGTGAAAGAATTGTTACCTCATCGAGAAGAACTGGATCCGAAACATCACTATTTATGTGATGCGCCGACAGAAGACAATAAAGGTCGTGACACGGTAATTCGGTTTCGTCGTAAAACTAAAGAACAGTATGTTATGACGGAAGAAGATGGCAAAGCGACTGGCTGGGAAGGTCAATACATCGATGGGAAATGGATAGTAACTGAAGCGAAGAAAAAAGTCGCGAAGAAAAAAGTCACTAAGAAAAAAGCGGACAAAGAAAGTTAATCAGAAGACTATAAAAAAGTAGACCTGGTGCCGACTTGAGTTATTGAAATACCGGTTGGCGCATACTTATAGGATTAGCGGCGGGCATGTCTGTTTGAGGGCACTGCCTGCACGCTACCCTACTCGTCTTTTTGGATGCTTACATGTTTAATCTTTCATACGATAGCTGATGCGACCCCGAGTAAGGTCGTATGGTGACATTTCCAATTTAACTTTATCACCATTTACTATTCGTATTCGGAATCGGCGCATTTTGCCTGACGTATAGGCTTGAATTTCTACACCGTTTTCCAGTTCAACGCGAAAACATTGGTTACGCATAACATCAGTCACTGTTCCTTCTAATTCAATAAGTTCTTCTTTAGCCATAGTACTACCTCCAGGTTGATAAACTGCGAATACAAACATCGATCTATACGACGATGTTAAAGTGTGAAATAAATTATTAGCCAGAATAACTTTATAAATTGACAATAAAATAGATTGAGTTAAACGTATATCACCTTTAATAAAGACATGAGGCGACAACGTTTTACTGCCAGATGCGTATTAACGTGGGGAATTGCTGGTCTGTGCCAGCATTTGTGAATATTGGAGATCATCTCATCACTATTTTTCCCAACGCAAGAAAAACATTAACACTAAAGCAAACCCCGCATAAGTGGGGTTTGCTTCTAATCAATTCAAACGTAAATGTTACGCTGGTATAACATTAGTTGCAGAAGGACCTTTAGCACCCTGCTCTACATTAAAACTGACTCGTTGGCCTTCCTCCAAATTGGCAAAACCGCCATCGCTTTTGATTGAAGAGTGATGTACAAACACATCTTTACTACCATCTTCAGGAGAAATAAAACCAAAACCTTTTGTGGTATCAAACCACTTTACTGTACCATTTATCACTAAAAAAATTACCTTATTCAATTAAATATTCGATATACAATCAGAGTCATGCGGGAAGGACGAGATGGAGGAGACCTAAGAGGTGTGATCCAGGCATACTGCCAGTTTATAACAATAAAAGCACTTATTTAATTCGCATCCTGCCTTTCATTTCGGCTTAACAAATTATGCGAACATAACATAAGAGCCGGGACATGAAATTAAGTTCAGTAACTTAATCATTTAATTCAATAATGCTCAATTTTTAACTCAAAACTGCATCATCCTACATTAAAAAACATTCACTCATAACAACTGGCCTTTACCCAGACCATATGAAATAACTGCTTCATTTTTTCTTTGTCGATATC
Organism: uncultured Ectothiorhodospiraceae bacterium; assembly: GCA_945787125.1. Lineage (GTDB taxonomy): Bacteria > Pseudomonadota > Gammaproteobacteria > S012-40 > S012-40 > CALZHW01. The sequence continues at coordinate 18,388 of CALZHW010000010.1, read as the reverse complement.
ATCGACAGTATGAATCTTGATATGCCGCATATACTTACCTGCGCCATCAAAGTGATTTAACTCCTCTTTGTCCAAGCCAGTTATTGAAAACCCAACATTGACACTATTTTTTAAACCCGCAATATAGAACTTGCCATACCAAGGTACGCCGTTTTTAAATTCTTCTTCTATTTCAGGAAGAGTTGCTAAAAGAATCTTTCTTACTTTGCTGCAGATTTCTTTTTGTGGTGAAGGTTGGCTGCTGATATAGTCTTTTACTTTTTTGTCCATAGAATACTCCTAGGTTGTATATTTACAGATCGACGACCAATCCCTTATTCACTTTAAATTATCTAATCCGAATTGCTTAATCACTCTTAGTGCTCTTAATGTATTCCAACGACTAGCCATTCCTGGTTTTTCCATTTCAAGATGGGTTTGTCCTGGGTGTTTCGCTTGTAAAGGCCATTTACCATTCTTCATCCGCTTTTTAAGCAATAAATCAAATGCTTCATTCATTCTCTCATCAGCGTCGATACCGGCATATTGAAAATAGTCCAATGCCCTTAGCACATCGTATCGCCAACGTGTCGGGTAGGAAAATTTCAGAAAAGCCGGATTAATTATGTCTCCGGTGCGATCAGAGCGAAATAGCCGATGTTGAAGTATGAATTCCCGCGCACTGGCTTCTGCCCTGTGTAATTCCTGCAGGCGATAGGAATAGCCGTTTTTTGCGTATTCCAATATTCCCTCAAGTATCGAAAGCGTAGAATGCAGAGAGCTATGTACCGCACCGCTTCTGTTGGATTGACAGTTAAACCCACCATCAGGCATGTGTTCGAAAAGATCAAGCTGTTAGCACGATGTTATATTGGAGTTTGAGGGATTAACACCAGCCCTCACACTATTTCCACCTCTTCCATCGCCGCAAGAAAATTATTGGCGAAACGTACCACCGCTTCCCAGTCGGTGTATTCATGATCACGTGAGGTATCCGTCTTACCGCCTTCACGTTTTGAAATTAATTTCATAATAAAGCGAGTAACAAAGTTATACTGGGTGTATTTCACAGCGCCAGCAAAGGTGTCAATTAAAGTGGGTTGCCAGCTAGCTTGGGTGACAAAATCCTCACCAAAGCGCTTCGCTTCTTGCCTCGATTTTTCATGCTGGCTGTTCACACCCATACACACGGTAAAAAAAGCCGAAGGTATGTTATTGAGCCTATCAAGGTGGGTAGTGACAAATTTTTTTAAATAGGCAGGATATTTCCCCATGTGGATGGAGCCACCGATGATAACTGCATCAAACTTATCTAGGATAAAGTTGTTTGGTAATTGCTCACCGAATTGAGTACTAACCTGGTGCCCTTTGTTACGCATAACATCGGCTATACGCTCCGCAACTTTTTCAGTTTGCCCTTCCAATGTTCCATAGAGAATAAGTATGTTCATAGTTTCCCCTCTTTCTTGCCTAATAGTGCCGTGAAAGGCGATAATATAGCTGTCATCAAGGTCTATAATCACCCCTTGGGGTATAGGAAGTATTAAACACCTATTAGCAAAAAATTAAAAGTCCTGCATTAAACTCAATAATGCAAAGTAATAATTTATTTGGGGTCATCTCTTACTGACCTTATTTCAAAGGTTTAAATTTCACGAGTAATAAGGGCAATAAGGTAAGGTCTGCAATCAATGCGGCTACCATAGCGACGCCTGTCAACAAACCGAAGTTAATGGTAGGTATGAAATTGGACAGCGCTAAAATGGAAAAACCCAGGGTAATAGTGATTGAAGTGTAATACATAGCTTTACCAATACTGGCATGGCAACGCCTTACGGTAGCCCAGTAGTCACGATCCTTAGGAAACTCCTCCATAAAGCGATGAATATAGTGAATTGTGTTATCTACCGCTATGCCAATGGTAATTGCCGCAATGGTGATGGTCATTATATCTAATGGTATGTTCAACCAACCTATCAAACCTAATACAAAAGCCGCAGCAAATATATTAGGCACAATCGCAATCAAGGCAATATTTATCGAGCGAAATAACAACATAAACATCAGCATAATGGCCAGGAAAACGACACCTATGGTTAATATCTGGGATTTAAACAGGCTTTGTAACATGTTGTTATAAAGCACCAGCATACCGGTCAGATGAATCTGCTCGGGTGCCAGGCCAAATTTATTTTCAAGGTCTATACGAATTTGGTTAAGCAATGCCTGACGATTTAATGTGTCATCCGATTCAAATACACGAATACTAAATCGGATTTGATTGCCATCATCTGACATATACGGGGTAAACAAATTCTTCTTTATAGACTCAGGTAAGCGTTTATGCATCACTGAAAGAGCAATGCTATCCAATGGTTTTCCATCATTTAGTTGCGTTAACAGTTTCATGGTGGTTGCCATTGATAAAACTTTACCGGTTTCAGACAGTCCATCCAGGTAGTTATGAATTTTTTCAACTTCGTCTAATTGAAATATATTAAACCAGTAACTCGTGCCGCTAATACCAGCACTTTCCAGCTCGATGATGCCTTCTGCAACTAACCCTTCCAGCTCTGCATCGAATTCCTTATCGGAATCAAGTATCACATCCAGCGGTGTAGTGCCCCCCAGGTCACGATCTATGGTGACCATACCCTGGTAGATTTCGGTGGATTGTTTAAAGTAATCGATAAAGCGGTTTTCGACGGTTAAGGAGGCGATGCCAATCACACTAAGAACAATGACAATTATATAGGTAGTGAAAACAGGGCCACTGTGTTTTTCTATTAGGCGGGCAAAAAAAGCCGTTATAGCGCCGGTATAGTCTTGGTGAGTTTTGCTCTGACCGGGCTGCACTAACAGCAAGCCGGCAGGAAACATCACAAATGCCAGGATAAACGCCAGGATGATACCAAACATCATCATCCATCCAAAATCGATTACCGGTCTAATGCCACTTACAATCAAAGAACCAAAAGCTACCATGGTGGTAACCGCAGTATAAAAAGCAGGTTCAGCCTTGCTGCGCACCGTTTCCCAAACTAGAAATTTTTGCGAGCTATACGGAGCGTAACTATGCAATTCTTGATAGCGTACGATCAAATGAACCGCCAGTGATAGGGTAAAAATAAGCAATAAAGAAATAAAATTGGATGACACTACTGTTACGCGCCATTCCATTAAACCCAAAAAACCGAGCATGCCAAGGCTGGCCGCCAGGCAAATAATCAAAGGCAAAATAACCCAGCGTGGTTTACGAAAAAATACGCTGAGTAACACGAACAAAAACACCAACACTCCCAGACCAAATACCGTGATGTCGCGTGCTACATAATCAATCATGTCAGAGGCAATCATAGGTGTACCACCCAGATGGATTTCGGCATGACTTCGGTATTTATCCAGGATGCTGCGAACCCTGGCAATATCGGCCTGTTGTTGATCCATCAAACTCGCACTGTAGTGTTTGAAATCCAGAGACACCTGCTCCAGTTCCTGACGTTGTTGTTGGGTAAGTTTGTGTTCCAGGTCTATGAGTCGCAAAGAATCGCGTTTATGTAACAACCTTTCATAGGTTTCATCCAGTGCAAAAAAGACTTGCATAGCGGTTGTCTTGCCGTCCTCGCTGATCACCAGGTTGCGATATAGAGGGCTTTCCAGAAATTCTTTTTTCGCCAGTTCTCTGTTTGTTTGCGGGCTTTCTAATGTTGGCGTGTGGTTTCTCAGCTGGGAAACCGTAACCTTGGGGCTGTTAATTAATGCAACATTTAACAAACTGGTAACAGATTCGACCCGCTCGATTTTCTCAAGATCCGTTGTAAGGGCTTTTAAGTTATCCAGTATTTCCTGAGAAAAAAGATCAGAATAAGGCGCATAAGTAATAAATAGATATTCATCTGAGCCATAAATAGCTTGAGCACCGCGGTAGTAACGGAGGTCTTCATCATTCTCCAGGACTAAGGAATCTGCAGATGCATCCAACTTAAAATCACTAATAAACAGACCTAAAGACGCAATAATAAGCAGGGTTATGAAAAGTGTTATTACAGGCTTTTCAAAAACCAGTTTCTTATAAATTAGTTTAAGGGTGTCTGTCATATACTTATGAATGCTACTCTTGGTTTTGTCTCTTTACAACACCGCTTATCAATAGGACTGTTTTGCTTAAGAAGGAAAAGTCATATTAAAACGATAGTCAGGAATGCTCAGATTTGTTTATTTTCATGCCTCTACAACTGACATTACTGGGACAGCCACTAAACAATGCCGTTTAGTAATTAAATACAAGAGAAAAACCAGAGTTTCAGAGGCCAGAGTTTTCATCATTCAGAGATAATGGGGACACTACAATGCGAAAACCGAGGTGGCTACCATAGCCTGCGAAGCCTGGTCCGTGGTTGAAACGAACCGCCGCACGAACCGCCGCACGCACGCGCCTCGAATCGTCGTCGAACGCGCCGCCGCGCAGCACCCTGCGGTCTGCTGAATCCAGAGATTCTCTTTCAATCAATTTCTCACCTTTATCCGGATAAGGATAGTCTCCTTTAATACTGCGTGTCCATTCCCAAACATTACCGCTCAACTCTTCACAACCGTAAGGACTGACGCCCTTCGGATATACACCGACTCCACTTACTTTATAACGATGTGTCTCAATACTATTCAAACGATCAGCGAGAAATGTATCACCCCAGGGATAAGTTCGCCTGGGAAAAGGATTTGATACCAAGCTCGTCTTACCATCATCTAAGTTGTGCAATGTCACGATTTCTGCTTGTGTTACAACCTGTAATCCTCCTCTGGCAGCTTTCTCCCATTCTGGTTCAGACGGCAAACAAACACGATACCCTTCGGGCAATAACCCCATTTCAGACCAACGTTTATTCAACCAATGACAAAAACCAATCGTTTCATTCCAATCTACCCAAACAACTGGCGTATTACTCGCTCCTTGCAAGCAACGCGGGTCAGAGATTTGATTATTTGTCTCTTTCAGGTATTGGTGAAACTGAGCAACGGTTAGCGGATAACGCGCAACAAAATAATCATAATTAACGTTATATTCTCCCGCCCCCTGCAACTCAGCATCGAAAGCATTCTCATCTTCAGCATCACTGCCCATAAAAAATTCCCCGGCAGGTACTCGGCAAAACTGCATCGCATCAACTGTTTTTATTTCTATTCGAGGATCACCAATTTCCGCTAACACATCGGCGCAAGCCAAACGCCGGCTAACAGCAACATTTTCATTACGTATTGCCGTCAATAATGCCTGTTGGCCACTATTCCAACAAATCTGATCAACGCCCAATGAGCCAATATCCGTAAGCGCCAGCCCAACAATTAAGGCTGCCTGCCCAGCTTCACCTGGTTTCTGCTCCAGTAATAACTTTAATAGCTGGGAAGTTACATCATCAAATTCTAAATTTATTGCCAGATGAGCTATAGCAAGCAATATCACTTCATGCCAATCAGGTTCATCCAAATGGGAACCCAATTTATTGACGACTTCGGATATATCTCCACCCTGTATTTTTTTCGCTATCGCTACACCCGCTAAATATTCCATAAAAGTGAGATGAATAAAACCAAACTGGCGACCTCCTCGATCCAATAATAATCCTGAGTGTTGTCGTACATCTTCAATAAAAATTTCTGCTTTAAGTTCAGCATCTGCAACGCCTAAATTTTCAAAATAGTTTTGCAACCATGCCAGCAACTGACTATATTTCACCAGTCCCTTGCCTGGTGATTGCTCTTGCATCCAAAGTGCTAGCGGGCATAATACCTTGCGTAATTGTCGCCCTTCTGGCACTACCAATGCCTCCCCTTTAAGACTTCTTGCTTTATGCCAGTCATCCAACAAACTATCTAAATAATTTTTGTAAAGTTGAACGCGATATTTTGGTAATTCAACACCTTGTCGTTTCATCAAAGCAAGTATGGTCAACAACAAAGGATTTGCGGCTAATTGATGAATTCTTTCATTACCATTAATAGCGTTCATCAATTCGTGTTTTTCCTGACTGGCAATATACGTTGCGGTATCGCTTTTTCCCTGGGCAGCTTGTTCAACCAGGGAAGTCCAGGCTGTTAAAAACACTTCAATATCATCATTATCAAAATCAACCAGCGTACATTCAAGTAAACCTTTAGCATTAGGGCGAACTTCCTGGTAACCAACAATACGACTGGTTATCACAAAGCAGTTTCCCTTTTTGTGTTGCACTGAATAAAAGCGGGCAACCCGTTCAGCAACTTTACCGCGAACTAACTCATCTTTTACCTCATCCAAACCATCGAACAGTACCAAGCCTTTACCATTATCAAGAATAGCGGAAATTAAAACACCCAAGGGCTCGTTTTCAAATTCAGACTGATAGTGATCGTTAAAGAATTGCGAAAGTGAAAGATCCGAATTACGACTCAGTCTTTCCGCATAATCAGAAAGAGGCAACAAAATTGGAAAATATCCTATCAATTTACCTATCGGTGGTTTTCCCAATGCAAGCTGTAAAGCAAGATATTTAAGAAACGTAGTTTTCCCGGAACCGGGATCGCCCAATACGATCAAACCAGCAGTAGTCTCCAATAACTCGAGTAACGATGTAGGGCCTCCAACCCTTTCACCAATAGCATCCAGTTCTTCTTTGCTAATTTTTCGACCAGCAAGTCGCAGCTCTTCAGACCAACAATCACCATCAGGTAGGTGAGGCCGCGCTTTTAAAGGAACATACAACTCCAACAAAGGAATGTTTAATGGTAGATTACTGATACCCATGCCTTTAAACTGAACATGAGAATAACGCGTAATCAGGTAGTCCAAATATCGTTTTGCCAAGGCCTTCTTTTCAGCTTCGCCAAGGGATTGAGACATAATATTTGTTAAACCTGCTAGTTGCTCCGGTGAAGTAACATATATATTGGTCTTCGTGATCGTCGAGTTGTCATTTGCAGACATAGCGTCGCCTACCCCTTCGCTGGAGGCAACAGCACTTTTATCTGCGTTAAGCTTTTTTGTGGGGCTGGCCTTAGAGACTATATCCTCTTCCATTATCAATATTTCCTACTTATTCGATGTAGTTTTACTCAGTATAATTCCCCTGGCCAAGATTTTATCGTTTAATGCCATGACAACGTTGTCGTCAATTTTTTGCTTCAACTGTTTGGGTAATATTTCATGATCAGTACAGGGAAAATCGTACTCTGGCTAATGCTTCATCTGCTTCACCAAGGCGATTTAAACATGTTGCACCGCGTTTTAAATTCGCATCTTCAAGATATTCTCTTAAATCAAATGCGGCATCCAATAACCGCTTAGTAAAATCATGGCGATTAGCCTTTGGAAAATGGCGTGTCACCTCTAACAACCAAACCAAGAGATCATAGCTCCGGGTAAAAATTGGCATCTCCTCACGCCCCATTTAATATCTCCTTTTCAGAGAAAAGCCAGAGTTTCAGCGGCCAGAGTTTTATCGCCCAGCGGTAATGGGGACACTACAACACGAAACCCGATGCCGTAGTAACGGTCGTTGGGTTCGAGGTCGCTACGAATCGCCGCACGCACGCCCCTCGAATTGTTGCCGAACGCGCCGCCGCGCAGCACCCGCCTGCCATCATAAACCAGAGATTCTCTTTCAATCAATTTCTGGTCTTTAATCGGATAAGGATAGTCTCCTTCATTACTGCGTGTCCACTCCCAAACATTACCACTCATCTCTTCACAAGCAAAAGGGGAAGCCCCTGTAGGAAAACAACCCACTGCACTGGTTTGATTCCATTCTGTTTTACTATAGTTGGCTTTATCTGGATTACATTTACCTTGCCAAGGATAGATCAAACCATGTTCACCTCGTGCTGCTTTTTCCCACTCTGGCTCAGAGGGCAGGCTTACGTGCAATCGATTTTCGCGTAAACCAAGCCAGAATTCCGTAACTTCAGAATTTTGAGCCGCACCAGAAGCAAGATATTTATTTGCCTGCTCAACCAGTCTATTCTGCAACCAGTTGCAATAAGCTATTGCATCATTCCAACTGACATATACAACCGGGTGGTTATCAATACCACGCAAAAAATCTTCATCAAACCCTTTATAACTGCTTTCGTAAATAAATTGATGAAATTGCCCATTAGTAACAGGGTACTGCGCCATGTAATAACAAGGTAGCGAATATTTGTGTTTTGGCGAAGGGCTTAGAATAAAATCATCTTCAGGATCATCACTGCCAAGGATAAAAGATCCTTCAGGTATCAATTTAAACCCTGACATCAAATCATCCGCTAGGTAATTATTCTCAGCTTTAAAACGTGAATCCCCCAGTAGGGAGAGACAATCACCCGCAGCACAGCGTTCGCGCGCATGCAGTGTTGAGTGACGCATAATAGCCAGTTGCCAATCACGAATATTATCCCGAATTTTTATTTTATTGCGTTTAGCTGCTGCAGGATTGGTCGCTTCAATCAACAATTGTCCGGCGAGCCGGGCACCCCAGGCATCTTCCTGCTCAATTTCTTGCACAGTAACACAATCTTTTGGCGGAGGCTCAGGACACAAGGCTTCTGCTAAATCCCAAGCCGGCCCGGAATTTCCTGATGCGGCTTTCAACCCAGCAAGCAATACCACTTCTCTCCAGCGATCAGGTGCTTTACGCCCCAACTCAGCGACAAAATCGGAAAACTCCAACTCTTCCCCTTCGCCATTGATTAGTTCTGCTTCGTCACGATTCAGGTAACAGGCAGCAAGATACTCCTGAAAGCTGCGATGGGGAAAAGTATAAATTTCATTACCCCGCTCATGCAGAATGCCGCATCGATCGCATAAATATTCCTGCAATCGCACAGGTTTGATATCTTTATCTTCACCTGTCGCATAAACGAATGCTTCATAGAGTTGGCTTCTTGTTATGTTAGCGGTACCTTGCGCATCAGTCTGGGATTTATGTACATCGTAGGCAACCTTTTCTAATGCAAAACGAATAACATCAGGACCAACACGTAAATATTCGGTCAAACTCTCTTGTACCAGCACTTCCTGACCCTGCTCGTCAACTTTATAACGGCGTTTTTCCCAGGTTTCCAGTAACAGAGTTGTCACTTCCTCGTAGAGTTCACAACGTTTTTCTGGCAGTTCCCGTTTTTTATCCGCATGAAGATGGGCCACCATAGTGAGTAACAGCGGGCGCTTTGCAAGCGCACGCAAACGTTCACCATCATGTTTAAATATGATCTGTTTTAATAGATGTGCCCGGCCTTTTGCGTCAGCCTCATCCAGGTTACCTTTCGAATACCAACGATCAATAAAACGGCGAATTTGCCCTGGGGTAAAATCCGCAAGCATTGCTGTTGAAAAATCGTTTAATTGCCAGCTTGCTTTTTCATATGCATAAGGTCGGCATGTTACCAACACCCGGCAACCTGAATGAGCATTGGTAAATGCCTGAATGACTGCACGCACTTGCTCGCGCCGTTTTTCAGCTTCTGCCACCTCATCCAGGCCATCCAGCATCAATAATACATTAGCATCAGCTTTATTCAGACGCTCGCGGAGGTAATCCATCAACTCTGTTTTAGCTGATTTTTGCAACTGCTGCTCGATGAACGACCATAGATTTTCTGCAGTGGCTTGTTCTGGTGTTACCGGTAGAAATTGACTTGCGGCAAAATCACGCAATACAATTTTAATAGGGAATAAAACACCGTGCTGCCAATTCTGCGGTTCTTTTAAATCGTCACCATCTTCATCCGGTAATGGCTGGGTTAGTGAGTGCAAATTGAGTCTTTCATGTCCAATTGACTCGCCTGCCAAACAGAGCGCCAGATAGTTAACAAAAGTACTCTTCCCACTGCCTGGGCCGCCCTGTAACACCAGTCTTTTTTCTTTGTTAACCAACTCCAGTGCAGAGAGTCTATTTGGCTTCTCAGAATCGTCTCTAAGTAATTTTTCTTGCTGATTTTTCTCACGCTGTACATTGGTGAGTAGCGCAGTATAAACCGCTTCTAGCTCAACACCTGGCTCATCCCTGCCACCAGCGCTAAAAGGGGACATAGACATTGCTCGACAATCAGCGAGCAACCAGCTCAGATAACCACGCTCAAGATCTTTGGCTTTGGAAGTTGGCTTACCATTAATGAAGTAAACATCGCCATTCACATTTCCACCAACAGATACGCTGTGATTGTTGGCAGAAACTGTTTGCTGAGTTGCCTCTTTTTCTGGTATATCGGACACTATCATTCCTCCAGATTTGCAGCAATTGGTTATCTTCAGTTGTTAACTGTTAGATTACCGTTGAGATTACCCGTAATGACAGTGCTTTTGTTATTCGCAGCCGTTGAACCCGACCCTATTGCAACAGCACTATCGACTGCGTGAACGGTATTATGAGAACCATCACCTGCATGTTGCATGATTTCTTTTAGCTCCGGCAACAGGTTGTTTGCGAACTCAAGAATAGTGACCAACTCTTTCGTAAATTGTTCTTTTGCTGCTTTATCATTTGGCTGGCTTACCAGTTTCTCCGCCGCATTTTTAGCCTCTTTACGTCCTGTAATTAAGCCACCTAATTTCTGCCAAATAGTCTGAACTGTTTTTATCGCTGCGCCCTCAAGTGCTTTTTCACCGCCTTTGATTAACGCTGCTTCACCTTTTTCTAATAACGGCCCTAGATATTCGCCTAAATAATCAACTATTTGTGTTGCAAGTCCTGATTTTCTGCAAGCTGTGTTACGACTTCCTGTTCCATAATACACCTCAAGTTGGTGTGAAAAGTTTATTGTTGCAATATATAGTTATCGAAACAAGCTCTATAAGCAGGTGATTAGCTTACGTTGGAATCAGGTGAGTTTCATCACGTATAAAATAGCTGATTGTATGGGTAAATTAAACCTTGGATTCAACCTATGTTATGGATAGATACATCAAAAACAAGGGGATATCCATAAAATATTTTACAGGATAATTTGTGGTAGTTAGCAATTTATTACGGCGGGATGGCGCTGTTTGTTTTTGAAAAATTGTTATTTGTCGCTCATGTTGCACTACATTGTTTCAGTAATATGTTTGCTGTGCTTGATTTGGCGCGGTTTCTTTAACTTGGCATGTCTATATTCAAAATATTTTTACTCAGTGAAGTTTCAAAATATTATTGAGACCAAGGCATTACCACCATTTTTAGAGTGCCTTTAAATATTGAGCCATTTGTGGCGCAGATTGTGACTTGCCTATACAAACAAAACTAATAAATCAAACTGTCAGTCTGTAAACATTTTATGCTGTTGTCGTACATACAGTAATTCAGCATCTTGAATGCTCAACAGTTAGCATCAACGAATTCCAGAATACACGGAAAATATTGTTTCAGATTGTCACCACAATAATTTTCTCAGGAGAATGAAAACCATGAATAACTCAATCAATTTTTCCAATTTCACCGACCTCTTGATATTTGAACGTTCAAAAGAAAAAAGCTTTCATCAAAGTGAAACTACCACCCTAGACAATCCCCTTTCTTTACACGGCAACAGGGATGATTTTTTTTGTGCAAACTCTGATTCAGAAATTCCGGATTAAAACTGTAAGATAACTTTTACAGGTTTTGCTGGCAGCCTGGGCGTCGCCAGCAATCCTAAAAAAAATATCTAGAAGGCCGGGGAACCCGTAATCATTACACTACTTCGATTAATCACCGGCACTTGGGCGGCTTCTTCCTGTGCGCGAGATACGGACTTTACTTGATCCTTTTCGCGCGTAAGGTTAAGAAAACAACCCAACGCGGCTAACATAAAAGCTGCACTGGTAATAATCGCTACCGGGTAATATAGATTTCCTGCCAAATCAAGTTGGCTGTACTTAACCACCATAAGCAGCCCTTCCAGCACAAGAGCGACACACACAATGCTGACAAACCGGGCAACTGTCCGGCGCAGAATCGGCAGGACATCACTGTCGGCGTGTGTGGTTCGATATTCTTCGCTAATCCCCAGACCCATCTCGAAAGTGGCGAGGGCTACGATGACCATATTAATTCCGTGAATGAAGCCTTCTGTCAAAGTGTTCGTTCCGATAATTGCACCAGCGAAGTGATGTAAAGCGCTGACCATCAATATGATGGTGACAACAAAAAAGATTACTGAAAAGGCCGTAGCCATTATAAAGCGAAAAATATTCATAGATTTTATTCCTTGATATAAAAAAACTGAGTCGTAGTCTAATTTGAATCACAGCAGCTACTGCAACTACTGCACTAGCTGTGCCACGCCTTAATTTTTCACTAATTTTCAAGTAGTTGCTGTACGTAATCAGTATCTACTTACCACCACTCGGTAAGAATGAGCTAGTAATCCGTCTTAATTGGATGACAGAACTTTTTGAACATCTTGTAACACCGTTGATTATTCTCACTTATCCACTGTATTAACAATGCGACAAAGCTATATAACCCAGCTCAACAGCAAGAGAAAGATAGGAAATTGAAAGAATAGAGGGTTAGTTTTGAAAAATGCTACAAATTATTTTGATTGACTCCATATAATGTTTTAGATCAGCGCGATCCGCTGATCTAAAACAAATTTACATGGTGCATTGAGATATGCTTAGCAACGAAATCAAGCTTCATTACCAGCAAAGCAGAAATATTTTTCAAGGCAAACTAAAACGTGTAAGCTGCGCTCAGTGAAAACATTTTAACTGAATCTATGTCATTGATATAAAACCTTTCAAATTCTCCACGTATAGATGCAGAAAGCACTTGAAAGCGTATACCCAGTCCACAAGCAAAATCAGTACTATCTTCTCGGAGTGTAATACTGCCGATTTCTTTATCGGCATCCCAGGCGATCATTCCGACTTTGCCAAATAGACCAATCGGGCCAAAGGTTGCGCCAACCAGGCCAAATGCATCCACGCCGGTGAGTTCATACTTGATATTTTGTCCTTTAGAGACACCTTTAGGCGAGCCGAAGTTGACATAGCCACCTTCAACAGCCAAATCAAGAGATGGTACAATACCGATATTATATCCGATGAAAATTTTGTAAGCAGAATCATCGTCGTCGATGTCGAATTCACTAGTGTTGTTTGGCAGCTTAACTTTATCCTCTATGCTGGACTTACCTAAACCCGCACCGATATAAAACCCACTATCGCCTCCAGCCCAGGCATTGTTTGCTAAAACCAGGCTAAGCAATACAGCTACAAGACTTATGAATAAACTTTTATCCTTCATGATCGTACTCCTTCCTTAGAGTGCAGGTGGTTGTTACAAATGAGAACATCGTAAATGCTGAAGTGCCCCCAATAAAATTAACTTAAGCTTTGTTTTGCTGGGTTTTATTACTAACAATCGCAGTACAAACTATTCCCATAATCGGCACTCGTAGTGGCACTTATGCAACGATGAACTCCGATTGTGAGTTATTACACTAATATATAACAATGTTGATGGCAAATAACCGTGAAAAGTTCAATGTTTAGCTTAATTTTTATGATTGTCGTCACACATCTACATTAATATTTAGTGAAGTAGTATTAACCCGGATAATTCATGAATTACACGATTTCTCGCTTGATCTTTGATTCTACAGAAGATTATCTTCGGCAAGCTGCTCCTGCGTTGCTCTACCTCCTGCATCCATGCAGTCGTCAATCGACCGTACGCGCGGGTACGGCGCTCAATCAGATAATCTTCTGTAAAATCAAATCTCTTTGCGATAATCTCGTGAATTCATGAAATATCCGGGTTAAATATGCTTTTTGAAGAATGCAAAATCAAATAAACTCCCGCACTTAGCAATATTTATCATTCAATCTTATTCATAGAAACTGTGAACAGGTTCACTTGCAAAGTCTCCGTTGCAGCCGAAACCCTATGAAGCACCGCATGCAAGCGGTACCTTTTTACTTCGGAGTTGCTATGCGGTTATTTTCCTTTTATCAAAAACTATTAGCTATAGCTATTTTGTGTTTTGGCGTTTCTGGCTGTATTATAAATTCAGCAGATGATGATGTTTCGAGTGGCAGTGACAATGCCTCGTTTTTATCTGGAAAAAATCTGTTTAAGGAAAAATGTGCAAACTGTCATGGTGATGATGGCGGAGGAGGTAGTGGTGGACCTTCTCTCATCGCATGTGCCACATGCAATGCTGGCAGCGAAACCTTAATAAACAAAATTTCCCAATCTATGCCGCTTAGCAATGCCGATGATTGTGGCCAATCCTGTGCGACAGATATCGCCACGTATATTTTAGATGGATTCAATAACGACGAAAGCCAGGATTTAACACCCTTTTTTTCCAAAGCAGTTCTACTTGATTCACAGCAAACCTTGCGTAAAGCATCATTGAATTTACTGGGTAGATTACCAACAAAAGCAGAAATTCAGCAAGTCGAAGAGTTTGACCTCACTGGGCTTGATACTGCCTTAGAAGAGATGATGACTGAAGAAGCTTTCTTTACACGACTCACTGAATTATTTAATGACGTGTTGCACCAAAACAAATACTTACCAGGTGAAGCAGCCATAAATTTACTAACGGATAGTGAGTATCAAAATCGTCGCTGGTATCGCGAATTGAACTTATGTACGTCGAATTGCTTGACTGATGAAGAAAAATCTCAGCAACAGCGTTTTAGTCGATTACTCAATGCTGCAAATGATGCACTGGCTCAGGAAGTTTATCATCTCATAAATTATGTCGTACGTAATAAACGACCGCTTAGTGAGATTCTCACCGCTGACTACACTATGGTTAATTATTATTCCGCGCGTATTTATGGTATCGAAGAGCAATATGATTTCACGTTGCTAACGCCTACCGATGATAACTACCCCTCAGATACACTGTTGCTCAATGATGGTTTATATATCCAGGATCCCAAGGATTTTCGTCCGGCAATAGTAAAAAACATTCCACATGCGGGTATCCTCACTTCTCCTATGTTTCTTAATCGTTTCCCGACGACGGAAACTAATCGTAATCGACATCGTTCGCGAATGGTGCAAGCAATATTCTTAGACACGGACATATTAGCGATTAGCGGCACTCGACCTGATGCCACAGCGGCCATTGCCAGTTCAACACCCACTCTTGATGATAACATGTGCACTGGATGTCATGCCGTTATGGATCCTGTGGCATCAACGTTTCAAAACTGGGACTCCCGCGGTCGATATAGACCTTCACGGTTATATAATAATTGGCACACAGACATGTTGCCACGCGGTTATAACGGTAAAATCATGCCACTGGCGAATAACGTTGATTCATCACTGCAATGGCTAGCACAGCAAATTGTGGACGATCCTCGTTTCGCACGTGCGATTGTAAAAATTCTATTTGAAGGGCTCAGCGGCCAGAAAGTGTTACCGGAATCAGATGCCGCTTATCAAATGCAGAGACAATTCTTAGCGAATGTTGAACGTTTATTGATTGACAGTAACATGAAATTACAAGCCGCCATTAAAGCACTGGTAAAAAGTGAATGGTGGCGCGTCACTGATATTACAGATAGCGAAGCAGAGACAATTTATGCCAATTTTGGCTCGGTGAGGATGTTAACCCCTGAATTGCTTGACCGAAAAATTTTCGCTACGCTGGGCATACACTGGCTATCATCTAATCAGAATCGACTAACATCAACGCGTTCAAATAGCTTTAGAGTGCTTTACGGTGGCATTGACTCTGATTCAATTACCAAACGGATAACAGACCCCAATGGTCTTATGGTAGCGGTACAAAAACGCATGGCTAACGAATTGAGTTGTCGAGCAGTGCCTCTTGATTTTTTCCGAGAAAAAACCCAACGTTTGCTTTTCCCGCATATTGATAAAGATCAACTGCCTGGAGACCCAGCATTAGAAGTAGAAGTAAAAAATAATATTGTGCATCTGCATCAACGATTGTTGGGTGAAACCCTCACTTCCGATCACAGTAGAATATCTCAAAGTTATGAATTCTTGACAGAAATTAATTTCATGGGACTCGCCGACATAGCTGAAGATGGCAGTTGGCAAAATCGCTACCTCGACTGGGCATGTGGCGTTACACGGCATCCCAGCACTGGTGCAGAGCTGCCCGATGTTGAGCGAGTCTCGAATGATGAGCAATACATCATTCGTTCATGGATGGCACTGGTGAACGTGTTATTGGCTGACCCTAAATTTTTATACGAGTAAGTGGTGTAGATTATGAAATTACAACGGAGAAATTTTCTTAAATTGGCAGCCGCGCTGGGCGCATCGACATTATTTCCAGCTGTTCCTTCATTCACACATGCAGCGACAACAACACCAAACCGATTTTTTGTAATGGTTAATGCGGGTGGCGGCTGGGACCCTACCAGTTTTTGTGATCCCAAAGGCAATGCACCACGGGATGACGGTCGCGGACCGGTGAATCATTATGTCACTGATAATATTGTTCAATTGGAAAACAGCCCTATTCATTATGCTCCCTTCCCAGACCCAACAATACTTGAAGAAGTGCGAACATCAGCTTTACGTACCGATATGCCAATTAGTAATTTTACTGGATTCTTTGAAAAATACGCCAGTAAAATGTTAATCATAAATGGCATAGATACTCAGACGGTAAGTCACTCAGTAGGCTCAAGAAATACCTGGAGTGGATCTGACAAAGAAGGTTTTCCAAGTTTTGCTGCACTTTTTGCCGCTGCAACTGCACCAGGCAATCCAATGTCTTTTATCAGTAATGGGGGTTATGATTTTACTGATGGGCTCGTTTCATCCTCTCGAGTTAACGATGCAACGGTATTTCAACAACTGGCATTTACCAATCGCCTCAGTCCAACAGATACTTCACGACATTTTTTCAAGCCATCTATTCTCGATCGAATCAATCGAGAAAAACTCATTCGATTGAATCAATCAATAACGTCAACAACATTATCTCAACGACGTGTGGCTTTAGCAAAGCGTTTAAATGTACAAGATGATGGTTTGGCCGAAATTGTGGATCGCTTGGAGCAGATTCAACAATCTCTGCCGAATGCCGAGCTATCAAGAGGACTCAAAGGACAAGCGGAATTGGCAGCTGCGGCTTTTGCTGCGGGTATTTCTGCCAGCGCCAACCTCTCTCTGGGTGGATTTGATACGCATGGGAATCATGATCGAGATCATACCAACAGTTTGGCAAATCTCATTGATGGTGTGGATCATCTCTGGCAAATGTTAGAATTGGTCGGTATTGCAGATAAAACCACCGTCATCATGGGCTCTGATTTTGGCCGCACGCCTTATTATAATGATGGCCAAGGCAAAGACCACTGGAACATCACAAGTATGATATTTATGGGCGCTGGTATTTCAGGCAACCGTGTGATCGGTGGGACAAATAGTAGAGTTGAAGCATTAAAAATTAACCCCACTTCTTTCGAGATTATGACAGATCAAGCTGATGAAGCTGGCATAAAACTAACCCCAGCGCATATTCATATCGCCTTACGAAAATTAGCCAGCATTGAAGACAGCGTATTATTAAATCAATATGGTATTAGTAAACCTTTTTTAAATTTATTGTAACTACTCACCGTAATTAGCCAAAATCAAATACTTTTACTGGCAAATTCAGGTAGCTCGTCATTGAAAAGTAACTCCATTGCCTGCGCTGAACTTACGCCTTGTTTTCGGCATGTCAATAAATACCCTCGAATTCGACAAAACATTTCTGCCCCTTTTATACTGCGAAAACAACCCGAAATTTTCTGATGCACTTTTGTCATCCGGATATCACGTTCTCCCTGATTATTCGTAAAAGGGACCACTTCATTACCCATGAAACGCAGTACATCTTCTTCAAAGTCGACAAGTCGTTCTAGAAGATTTCTGGCTTTGCTTCGTTTTAATTTACCTCGCTTTCCTTGCCTGTCTTTTTCATCGGGTGGCGGGCATTCTGTTTCCGCATTTTTTAATAATGCTCTGTATTCATCCCAATATCGTTTTGAATCTTTATTGGCCAGCTTGCCACCAGACTCATGTACAGCTCGGTTCATCGCTTCCAGCAAGGCTTTAAGCTGTTTTGCCCACAGCTGACCATCTTGTTCCCAAGCACGTTCCAGGTCTCTCAAGTGATGTGCGTTGCACAGCGCACGTAAGCAGCCTGTATACGTATAATAGGGTTTCCAATGGTCATGGCAAAGTACGCCTTTAAAGGACGCGAGTATGCCTGCCGCGTCTGTTGCCTCGGTGCCCCGTCTTTCATGGGGGAAAAAATAAGTCCATGAGGCATTTGTTGCGCAGTGTAACCAATATTTCTCACCATTGATGTTAATGCCGGTCTCATCCACGTGTAAAATGGGTGCTACGATTAACTTCTGTATTGCGATTTCTTCAAAGGTTTCCAGTTTTTTATAGGCTGTTTGGTTAAAGTTGAACAGCGAGCCTTCACTCAGCGG
>CALZHW010000009.1 GCA_945787125.1 uncultured Ectothiorhodospiraceae bacterium | reverse complement strand
CCACTTCCATCACAGACGGTGGATACATGTTAGTGCCGACTAAAATGACGATGGATATGTTGATGTTAATGCCTATGTATAACTTCAGCAAAGAAACCAGTGTCATGTTGATGTTGAATTACCTAAATAATAAAATGCCTATGGATGGTCTTTGCCAATCAACCATGTCAACCAGCGGTTGGGCGGATACCCAAGTAAGCCTCAGCCATAAGTTTACCGATGAGCAATTTGCTGTCAGCATGGAACTCAACATTCCCACCGGTAGCATCAATGGAAAAACCAAAATGCAAATGTTGATGGGGGCCGAATGCATGACGCATACAATGCATGCACCTTATGGCATGCAACTGGGTTCAGGCACCTATGATTTGGCGCCGTCGATTACTTATCTTGGGGCTTATTTTGACTGGCGTTACGGCGCTCAGATATCTTACAAATATCGTATTGGTGAAAATGATAATAATTATAGCTTGGGCGATGAAGCGAACGCTACTATGTGGTTACGCAAACCGGCGTTTGGTGCTACTTTTTCAGGGGAATTAAACTTCATTCGGCGAGGTACGATCAACGGTGAGGATGAGAAAATGAATACCGCTTCAGTCACTCGATCAGGCGACGGTGGTCTACCCGTAAGCATGCTGCCTTCCCCCACCAATTTCGCCTCAAACTCAGGTGGCACGTTGGCTGAGTTGAGTTTAAGTGTTAGCCTACCAGTTTCGTTTGCTTATTTTACAGGCGAAGTTGCTATACCGCTTTACCAGGATTTGAACGGCATTCAAATGAAGCGCAGGACGGGTATGAGTCTCAGTATTGGGGCTATGTTTTAATTCACTCGTGCTGTGTTTCTCCATCCCGATTCAAACTATTTACTGCAAAACTTATTTATTGGTGTAATATTGAGTATTGCTTAAACAGAGAGTAATGGGTTATGTCAAATAGCAACAAATCCAAATCGATTGAAACCTTCCTGGAAGATTTACTGTTTAAAAGTCGCTGGTTGCTTGCACCTTTTTACGGTGGCCTGGTTGTTTCAATTATATTTCTCTTGATTAAGTTCTTCCAGGAATTTTTCACCTTCATCCCAATGATTTTAGAAGTCGATATGAAGGGTATGATTCTCATGGTTTTAATTCTGGTAGATCTCACCTTGATCGCCAATTTATTATTGATTATCGTTTTTTCAGGCTATGAAACCTTCGTCTCTAAAATAGACAACAAGCATCACGAAGATAGACCTGCTTGGATGGGTAAAATTGACTTCTCCGGACTTAAAATCAAACTCTTTGGTTCGATAGTCGCAATTTCCGGCATTGAATTGCTCAAAGCTTTCATGACGATTGAAAATCACACCAACGAGAATCTAGCGTGGCTCGTAGGTATTCATCTGACCTTTGTCGTTTCGGGACTATTATTCACATACATGGATAAAGTGGCCGCGCAAGCCAAGAAAACCGAAACCGAAATTTATCACACAAAAAATACGCAACACGATGAGTAGGAGCATCAGCTGGATGACACATACCATCCAACTGATGATGTTAACTCACAATCGGACTCAAACTATTTCACATAATCAGCGCTAGTAGTGGCAAGGCCTTATCGAGAGTGTTTGCAGCATGGACTCTGCCGTCAAGTCTACAGAGACGTTTCACCGACGTCTCTTAGTAAGGTTTTGCCGCTACGGGTGCTCGAAGGTGGCACTATGTAACTTTGAGTTCCGGTTGTGAGAGGTTAAGTTGACAACAAATTATGCGCTAAACACCAATACGTTCTTGCAAAGCAGCACCCAAATCAGCGGGTGATTTGGTAGTGCTCACACCCGCCGCCTCAAGAGCTGCGAATTTTTCAGCAGCGGTGCCTTTGCCACCCGCTATGATCGCACCAGCATGTCCCATACGCTTACCTTTTGGTGCGGTAACACCGGCGATATAAGCGACTACAGGCTTGCTCACATTCGATTGAATGTATTCTGCCGCTTCTTCTTCAGCGGTACCACCGATTTCGCCAACCATCAAAATTGCTTCGGTTTGTGGGTCGTTTTCAAATAATTCCAGTGCATCAATAAATGTTGTGCCGGGAATCGGATCACCACCGATACCGATGCATGTGCTTTGCCCGTATTTTAAATCCGTGGTTTGTTTAACCGCTTCATAGGTCAATGTGCCCGATCGTGATACCACACCGATCTTGCCAGGCAAGTGAATTGAGCCCGGCATGATTCCAATTTTACACTCACCTGGCGTAATGATGCCTGGACAATTTGGGCCGATCAAACGAGCGCCCGCTTCGTGCACAATCATGTTGGCTTCCAGCATATCCATGGTAGGAATGCCTTCGGTAATACAGACGATTAATTTTATTCCGGCATCAACTGCCTCAAGAATCGCATCTTTACAAAACGCAGCCGGCACATAAATCACACTCGCCTCAGCACCTGTTGTATCTACCGCTTGCTTGACAGTATCAAACACTGGCAAATTCAAATGCGTCTGCCCACCTTTGCCCGGTGTGACACCGCCCACCATGTTGGTGCCATAAGCGACGGCTTGTTCAGAATGAAACGTACCCTGTTTACCGGTAAAACCCTGGCAAATAACTTTTGTGTTTTTATTGACAAGTACACTCATACTTTTGCCTCCTTAACGGCGACTACCGCTTTTTCAGCCGCCTCTTTTAATCCTGCAGCGGCAATGATATCAAGTCCACTCGCAGACAGTAACTCTCGGCCACGCTCTGCATTATTCCCCTCTAAGCGCACAATCACCGGAACTTGCACTCCGACATCCTGCACCGCACCAATGATGCCTTCGGCAATCATGTCGCAGCGCACGATGCCACCAAAAATATTCACCAGTACCGCTTTGACATTGCTGTCCGACAAAATTATTTTAAACGCTTCTGACACACGCTCCTTGGTTGCCGTGCCACCAACATCGAGAAAGTTGGCCGGGCTGCCACCATGCAACTTGATGAGATCCATCGTCGCCATTGCCAAACCTGCGCCATTAACCATGCAGCCAATTTCACCTTCCAGTGCGATGTAATTCAAATCCCATTCTTTCGCTCGCACCTCACGCTCATCTTCTTGACGGGTATCGCGCAAGGCTTCAATATCCGCATGCCGATACAGCGCGCTCTCATCGATATTAATCTTACCATCAAGGCAAAGTAAATCACCCTGCGTTGTCACAACCAAAGGATTGATTTCAAGCAGACTTAAATCCTTTTCATGAAATAATTTCATTAAACCTGCAAGAATTTTACTGAACTGTTTGATTTGGGTACCCTGCAAACCTAAACCAAACGCCAACTGGCGACATTGATAGGGCTGCAACCCCACCAATGGATGTATGGCGGATTTAAGAATTTTTTCAGGTGTTTCATCAGCCACTTTTTCAATATCCATACCGCCTTCGGTAGATGCCATGATCACAACACGGCGCAGACTGCGATCCAATACAGCGCCCAGGTAAAGTTCTCGTTCAATATCACAAGGTGCTTCAATCATGACTTGATTGATAGGCTGACCATTGGCATCTGTTTGAAACGTCACTAAGCGAGTATTTAACATCGCTTTGACTGCCGCAGTGGCTTCTGCTTTGGAGTTGGTGAGTTTGACACCACCGGCTTTACCGCGACCACCCGCATGCACCTGGGCTTTCACAACATAGCGATCACCCGGTAGCTTGGCCAATACAGCATCGACTTCAGTCGCATTTGCAACGACATAATTTTCCGGCACGGCCACGCCGTATTGTTTGAATAATTCTTTCGACTGGTATTCGTGAAGATTCATGATTTCTTTCCTGATTAATACACCGGTTATAGTTTTTACAACTCACAATCGGAATTCAAAGTTGCAAAAGTGCCACGTTCCAGCGCTCGTAGTGACCAAACTTTACCGAGAGACGCCGTGAATACCTCCCTGTAGGCTTGGCGGCAGCATCCATGCTGCCAACACTCTCGATAAGGCCTTGCCGCTACGAGCGCTGAATATGGGAAATAGTTTGAACTCCAATTGTGAGTTACAAAACAACTTTTTTACAAATAGTCATACTGCTCAACGTTTTTTAGCCTGCATTGCATGAATCGCTCTACCGTCGACTGACAAAACCGCCTCGTGTAATGTTTCAGATAAGGTCGGATGAGAAAACATCGTCATGGCTAAATCTTCCACGCTGGCGTCGAATTCTATCGCTATTTTTGCTTGTGCAATGAGTTCTGATGCTTGCGCACCAATAATATGAACACCCAAAATACGGTCAGTATCCGCATTTGCCACAACTTTAATAAAACCATCTGTTGCTTGAATGGCACGTGCGCGGCCATTGCCTGAATAAGGAAACATGCCGGTTTTCACATTGATGCCTGCCTGCTTTGCCTGTTCTTCAGATTGCCCAACAACAGCCACTTCAGGCGCCGTGTAAATCACAGACGGTACAGTACCCAGATTAATGGGCAATGGCTTATGCCCCGCAATTCGCTCTGCGACCACCACACCTTCTTCGGAACCTTTGTGCGCTAACATTGGCCCTCTCACCACATCACCAATAGCATAAACACCGGGGACATTGGTTTCACAAAATTCATCAACTGCGACAAAACCGCGCTCATCGACATTAATACCCGATTCCGCACTTAATACATTGGCGGAATTTGGTCGACGGCCAATAGCCACAATGAGCTTATCAAATGTCTGCGTCTGCGCTCCGCTTTCATCTTCGTAAGCGACCACGACTTGCTTGTTTTTCAGGGTAACACCGGTAATCTTGACACCCATCTGAAATTGCAAACCCTGGGATTCAAATTGTTTCAAGGCTGCTGTGGCAAGCTGCTGATCCATTGTTGGGAGAAAACTTTTACTCGATTTAAACAAGGTGACTTCTGAACCCAAGCGCCGCCACACACTGCCGAGTTCCAGCGCGATAACACCTGCGCCAATCAAACCTAATTTTTTCGGGACGCTGCCAAACTCCAGAGCGCCAGTTGAATCTACAATGTAGCGCTGATCAAACGGTGCGACTGGCATTTCTGTCGGCGACGAACCGGTGGCAATAATGATGTGATTAGCCGTCAATTGCTCTGTGCCGCCATCTTTCAATTCAACCGACACCTGCTTATTGACACCTAAGCGACCTTTACCATGAAAAAATGTGATTTTATTGGCCATGAACAAAGCAGCCACCCCTGAGGTTAACTCAGAAACCACTTTATCTTTGCGTTGCAACATGGTTTTTAAATCAAGTTTCACATCCTTGATTTCTACCCCATGTGAGGCAAACTCATGCAACGCGTGGTCATAAAGTTCAGAGGATTCAATAAGTGCTTTTGATGGAATACAACCAACGTTCAAACAAGTGCCGCCTGGTGAGGCTTTGTTATCTGCATTCACCCAATCGTCTATACAGGCGGTTTTCAGCCCGAGTTGCGCACAACGAATCGCTGCGACATAACCACCGGGACCCGCCCCAATAACTACAACATCAAATTGTTTTGACATTAACTTCCCTTTTAAAGATCTAACAACATTCTGACAGGATCTTCCAGTGAATTTTTGATAGCAACCAAAAATTGCACCGCTTCACGACCGTCCACGACTCGATGATCATACGTTAACGCAACATACATCACGGGTCTGATAACCACGACACCATTTTCTGCCACCGGCCGTTGCACAATGTTATGCATACCCAAGATGGCACTCTGTGGCGGATTTAATATCGGTGTTGATAACATCGAACCAAATACACCACCATTGGTAATCGAAAACGTGCCGCCTGTAATCTCTTCAATGCTGAGTTTATTTTCTTGTGCTTTGGCGCCAAAACTACGAATACTCGCTTCAACGTCTGCCAGACTCATCGTATCAGCATCGCGTAAAATCGGTACCACGAGTCCCCGCGGCGAACTGACGGCGATACCTACATCAAAAAATCCATGGTAAACAATATCATCACCGTCGATCGATGCATTGATTTCTGGAAACTTTTTCAAGGCTTCTACAGCCGCTTTGACGAAAAATGACATAAAACCCAGCCGGGTATCATGGGTTTTTTCGAACTGATCCTTGTATTTATTACGCACATCCATAACCGGTTGCATATTGATTTCATTGAATGTTGTCAGCATGGCGGCGGTATGTTGCGCATCTACCAAACGCTCAGCGATACGCTTGCGTAAACGCGTCATGGGCACGCGTTTTTCCGGGCGCTCGCCAGTCACTTCAACGTTAGAAATGCTTCGGACAGCCGCCTGAACATCGTCTTTAAGAATTCGCCCTGCTTTGCCGGAACCAGCAACACTGGATAACTCAATCCCGCTTTGTTGCGCCTGTTTTTTTGCTGCTGGATTCGCTTTAATATTAGCTTTTGCAATAGCCGCAACAGGCATATCTTGCGGGGCAGGCTGTTTACTTTCTACAGGCGTTGTTACCACAACGGGCACTGCTTCAGCAACTGTCGCTGTCTCATCGATTTGTGCAATCACTTGTTGTGCTAATACGACTGCACCTTCTGCCTGCGCTATCTCAGTGATAACGCCATTGGCTGGTGCAGGAATTTCAAATACCACTTTATCCGTTTCTATATCCGCGATGACTTCATCCATACTCACCGCATCGCCGACTTTTTTATGCCACGCAACGATAGTCCCGTCACTTACAGATTCTGGAAAGCTCGGTACTTTAACTTCAGTTGTCATCGTAATTTCCTTTTATTCTGCACTGGGTTCGCCCAGTGCAATGTTCAGTAATTCTTCCAATTGTTCAGCATGCAAAGTGGAATAGCCGACTGCCGGGGCTGCAGAAAATGGCCGTCCGGCATATTCGAGATAATGTGGGGCTTGCAGAATGCTACGCACATGATGTTGGCTGGTGAACCAGGAACCCTGATTTTTTGGCTCTTCCTGACACCAGTAAAACTCTGTTGCATTCTTGTAACGTTTGATTTCTTTTACCATTAAGTGCGAGGGAAATGGATATAACTGTTCCATACGGATTATCGCGACATCATCACGTTTGAAATTTCGTCGCTTAGCTAACAAATCATAATAAACTTTACCGTGACACAACACTATTCGTTTGACTTTGTCATCATCCAGCTCATCAATCTCAGGGATAATCGGCTGAAAAGTACCTTCGACCAGCTCTTTAATATCACTGCTTGCAAGCTTGTGCCTCAATAGACTTTTGGGAGAAAATATAATAAGAGGCTTGCGGCAGTTTTGCAGCATTTGCCGGCGCAACAAATGAAAAATCTGAGCGGCGGTGGTCGGCACACAAACTTGCATATTATCTTGGGCGCACAACTGTAAATATCGCTCAAGTCGTGCTGATGAATGCTCTGGACCCTGCCCTTCAAAACCGTGTGGCAATAACATCACCAAGCCAGAAAGACGATTCCATTTTTGTTCGCCGGCACTGATAAACTGGTCTATAACCACCTGCGCTCCATTCGCAAAATCACCAAATTGCGCTTCCCAAATTGTTAATGTCTTAGGGTCTGTGGTGGAGTAACCATACTCAAAAGCAAGTACCGCTTCTTCTGACAACAGTGAGTTTATCACCAGAAATTTATTTTTATGCTCATGTATATTACGCAACGGGATATAGTTATCACCCGTATTTTGATCCAGCACTAAAGCATGACGGTGGAAAAAAGTTCCTCGGCCACAATCCTGCCCCGACAAGCGAACACTATAGTTCTCATTGATCAAACTGGCGTATGCCAACATCTCAGCACAACCCCAGTCTAGCGGTATCTCACCGGCGACCATTTTACGGCGGTTGTCATAGATTTTTTTCACACTGAAATGTAAATTAAAATCATCCGGCACTACCGTCGCTTGTTCGCAGAGCGCTGCGAGTTTGTCCTGCTTGATCGTGGTATCCAAATCGACAAAACAGAGTTTTTCCAGATAAGGCTGCCAATCTTGTTTGTAGGTATAGCGGGCTTCATCGTCACTGATTTGATTGTCTAACACACCGCGCCCTGATTCTAAAACAGCGCGATACTCACCCATCAAAGACTGTGCTTCTTCCGCGCTAACAACGCCTTGCTCGTGCAATTTATTCAGATACAACTCGCGTGGCGTTTTTTTCTTCTTAATAAGCTGGTACATCATCGGTTGGGTGGCTGACGGCTCATCGGCCTCACTATGTCCATGGCGACGATAACAAACAATATCGATAATCACGTCTTTGTGAAATTTCATACGATAATTCATCGCTAGGCGGGTAACAAAAAGCACCGCTTCAGGATTATCGCCATTGACATGAAATATAGGCGCATTAACCATTTTTGCCACATCCGTACAATACATCGTAGAACGCGAATCCTGCTGATTGCTGGTGGTAAAGCCAATTTGATTGTTGAGAATTACGTGCAGCGTTCCTTTAGTTGAATAACCGCGGGACTGCGACATATTCAGTGTTTCCATGACCACGCCTTGGCCGGCAAATGCGGCATCACCATGTATGATCACAGGAATGACCTGATCACCTTTTTTATCCAGTCGACGCTGCTGGCGAGCACGCACTGAACCTTCCACCACGGGTCCGACGATTTCTAAATGCGATGGATTAAATGCCAAGGCTACATGCACCGATCCTGCAGTGGTTTTAATATTACTGGAAAACCCCATGTGATATTTGACATCACCAGTGTTTTCACTGACGTTACTGTTGACTTTACCTTCGAATTCCCGAAATAAATCAGCAGGTTTTTTACCCATCGTATTAACCAAAACATTG
This sequence comes from uncultured Ectothiorhodospiraceae bacterium, assembly GCA_945787125.1. Lineage (GTDB taxonomy): Bacteria > Pseudomonadota > Gammaproteobacteria > S012-40 > S012-40 > CALZHW01. The sequence goes on along the minus strand of CALZHW010000009.1, from coordinate 35,849 downwards.
AGTCGGCCACGGTGAGCCATGCCAATCAATACTTCTTTCGCGCCCAACTTGCTGGCTTGGTGGATGCATTCATCCAAACAAGGAATGAGGCTGTCTGCGCCTTCCAATGAAAAACGTTTTTGACCTACATATTTATTATGCAGAAATCGTTCTAGCCCTTCGGCAGCGGTAAGCTTGCGCAATAAATATTTTTTTCGATTGGCAGAATATGTCGGCTTGCCCTGTTCTTTTTCAAGATGTTCGCGGATAAAAGCTCGCTCGGCCATGGTTGTACTGTGCAAATATTCGACACCAATATTACCGCAATACGTCTGCTCCAATGCACTGATGATTTGTGCCAGGGTAGCTTTTTCCAAACCGTAAAAATCATTCGTTAAAAACTCTGTATTTAAATCAGCGTCACTCAAATCGTACTGAGACAATTCCAACGATGGTACGTGAATCTCGTTCCTATTAGTCAAGGGGTCAAAATCGGCTTTCTGATGACCACCAAAACGATAGGCATGTATTAGATTTTGCACCGCAACTTGCTTTTTAAAGTGCTCTATATCAGCTTGTGATGCTACTGCAGGTGTTGCTGCGTGCCTGGCAAGTGATTTAAAAGCTTGCCGCACAGCAGAATGCCTTTGTTCGAGGGCAACATTGGAATCAGAGACTATAGAAGCAAAATACAGACACCAATCATCGGGAACACTATTCGGGTCATCAATATAGTCTTCATAAAGTGCTTCGAGGTAGGTCGCACTGGCACCATTTAGACCAGAATTCGACCATAATGAGTGTAAATCTGTTGCTGAGTTTTTTTTATCCATAGTTTTTCGTTGTTTAATTCCCTTAACGACTCAATTCGTATATCTTACGTACGCATACCCTAACCCCGATAATTCATGAATTACATCTTTTTTTTGCAAAAGCTAAGCAATTGTAATACCGAATTATGATTTTATTGAATTAAAGTGCCTGATTTTAACTTGAGCATTAAAATCTTCGTCCATTTGTGATAGTTTATGCGCTTTTATAATTCAAGACATTTAAACTTTGTAAAAGCCTAATGATGAACCATATAAACAACGCCAGAGTAAGTAATGACACATAAAAATAGCTATAGTTACGAAGATTTGATTGAGTGCGGGCATGGCAAGCTGTTTGGACCAGGGAACGCTCAATTGCCCCTACCACCGATGTTAATGCTTGATCGTATTACCAGTATTACGCAAGACGGTGGTAGCCATGGCAAAGGCCAAATTATCGCTGAACTCGATATAAAGCCGGACATGTGGTTTTTTGATTGTCACTTTGAAAATGATCCGGTCATGCCGGGCTGTCTTGGGCTCGATGCCATGTGGCAATTGGTAGGGTTTTATTTAGGTTGGCGTGGCGGACCTGGCCGTGGTCGGGCTTTAGGCGCAGGTGAAGTGAAATTCAGTGGCCAAGTCACCCCAAAAAACAAAAAAGTGACTTACATTATAGATTTGAAACGCGTTATTATGCGAAAGCTTTACATGGGAATCGCCGATGCACGAATGGAAGTTGATGGCAAAGAAATATACAGTGCGCACAACTTACGTGTCGGATTATTCACCTCAACGGACAACTTTTAGAGGAATTAACAGTGAAAAGGGTTGTTGTAACAGGTTTGGGCATAGTATCCAGCATAGGAAATAACCAGGAAGAAGTGCGCAAATCGCTCTATGAAGGTAAAAGTGGCCTCGCCTACAGCGAAGAATACGCTGAACTGGGCTTTCGCAGCCATGTTCATGGTCCATTAAACATCGATACCAAAGCACTTATTGAACGCAAATTGTTTCGATTTATGGGAGACGCTGCAGCCTATAACTATCTCGCAATGAAAGAAGCCATTGAAGATGCCGGACTGCAAGAAGCGCATATATCAAACACACGTACCGGTTTAATCACTGGCTCCGGCGGCGCTTCAAATGCAAATGTGGTATTAGCAGCCGACATATTACGCGAAAAAGGCGTGAAACGCGTTGGCCCTTATATGGTCACCCGCGCCATGGGCAGCACCACTTCAGCGTGTCTCTCTACCGCCTATAAAATTAAAGGCACCTGTTACTCAATTAGCTCAGCCTGCGCGACCAGCGCGCACTGCATAGGCAATGCCGCTGAGCTCATTCAAATGGGCAAACAAGATGTTATGTTTGCCGGTGGCGCTGAAGAACTCCACTGGACACAATCTGTACTATTCGATGGCATGGGTGCGCTGTCTTCGAAATATAACGATACACCACAGACTGCATCACGTGCCTATGATGTCACACGTGATGGTTTTGTGATTTCTGGCGGCGGCGGTCTATTGGTGCTCGAGGAATTAGAGCATGCTTTAAATCGCGGGGCACCAATTTACGCTGAGCTTGTCGGCTACGGTGCAACTTCTGATGGCTATGACATGGTGCAACCTTCTGGAGAAGGTGCTATACGCTGTATGCACCAAGCACTGGAGCAGATTGATGCACCCGTTGATTACATCAATGCACATGGCACCAGCACCCCTGTAGGCGACACCAAAGAGCTGGAAGCAATAAGAGAAGTGTTTGGTGACCAGGCTCCATATATAAGTTCGACCAAGTCATTGACCGGTCACGCACTGGGTGCTGCCGGGGTTAACGAAGCAATTTATTCCTTAATCATGCAAAAGAATAATTTTATTGCCGCTTCCGTCAATATTACTGAGCTGGATCCCAGAGCGGAAGGCATGCCAATCGCTACGCAACGTATCGATGACGCCAATCTAAATGTCGTAATATCCAATAGCTTTGGCTTTGGCGGTACAAATTCCTGCCTGGCGTTTAAGCGATATCCTGAATCCAAGTCATAAGTGCATAACCAGCGAACAACATTATTGGAGTTATAAACTCCAATAATGTGAATCACATCGTGCGCACCGGTGACTTAAAGCGCTGCACTTTTCATTTTTTGCAACATCTGCTTCAAGCGAGGGGCTGGCACATAGCCAGGCACTACATCACCCGAATCTAGTACCAGGGTCGGTGTTCCGGTAACACCAAATTGCTCACCAAGTTTCAAATGACTTTCCACCGGATTATCACACTCTTGTTTTTCTTGGGGAATGCCGGCTTTCGCATCAGTCATTGCTTTGTGCTGATCTTTAGCACACCAAACATTCACCGCTTTAAAATAAGATTTGGTATTGACGCCGGAACGGGGGAAAGCAAGATAACGTATCTGGATGCCCTCTGCCAAATATTGTTCGATCTCCTGATGAAGCTTACGACAATAGCCGCAATCAATATCAGTGAATACCGTAATTGAATACTTAACGTCTGCGGGCTTGAAAATTATCGCTGTACTATCATCAATATTTTTAACCAGTTTAGCGCGCTGGATAGACCGGGCGGACTCAGTAATATTTTCCTGCTTATCCAGATCAATTAGATCACCTTGAATCACATATCGTCCGTCAGGTGATAAATAAAGCACTTGCGCCCCAAATACCACTTGATACAAACCCGTTAGGGCTGCAGGACTAATGCTATCCGGAGTAGAATCAGGCATAATTTTAGCTAATGCTGTTTTAATTGCACTAACATCCTCTTTCTCTCCCGCAATTAGTGCGAGAGGCGCACTCAGAATTAATGCAAAAAGGCTGGCGAATAGTCGCTTATACACGTTTTAACCCCCGAACAGATAATTAAATATTTAGTTAATAGAACCCCGATAAAAACCACGGGATAAAGGTTCGACAACGTCATATGAATAATGATCCGAAAATCATGCCGAAAACGTGAAATACTACCACAATTCAATTTACATTACTTTGTTATGCGCGAGGATGGTTACGCGCGAGGATGATGTTTCTCATACAGGCTTTTCAGCCGCTCCTGCGCTACGTGAGTATAAATCTGCGTTGTGGATAAATCAGAATGCCCCAACAGCATTTGTACTACCCGCAGATCAGCGCCATGATTTAGTAAATGGGTTGCAAATGCATGCCGTAAGGTGTGCGGTGACAAGGTATGTATTATACCGGCAGTTTGCGAATATTTCTTCATGATATGCCAAAAAGCATGACGCGTCATCGCGCTGCCACGGCGGGTAACAAACAAATAGTCAGACACTTGCTGCTGCAGAATATCAGGCCGCGCCTGTTGCTGATAATGAATTATCTGCGCCTGCGCCTGCTCACCCATAGGCACTAACCGCTCTTTGTTACCCTTGCCCACAATACGAACCAAACCCTGGTTTAAGTTGACTTGGGCTAACTGAAGATTGACCAACTCGCTAACCCTCAAGCCCGTTGCATAAAGCAACTCCAGCATCGCCAAATCCCTAATACCCAGCATTGTAGAACCATCCGGTGCAGCGAGTAATGCTTCAACGTCTTTTTCTGACAATGATGCCGGCAAACTGCGCCCAAGCCTGGGGCTTTCTATGAGCGCGCTCGGATTGTCTGCACGCAAGTTTTGTAGATTTAAATACTGATAAAAACGCTTTAGGGTTGATAGCACTCGAGCAGAGGTTCGTGCTTTTGCACCCGCAGCAATCTTGCTTGCCAAAAATTCCAGTAAATTTGCGCGTTGCGCCTGAAGTAAAGATACGTTGTTTTGCGCCAACCACTGCGCGCATAACTGTAAATCATTTTTATACGCGGCCTGTGTATTCTTACTTAAACCAGACTCAAGCCACAAATAATCAATGAACTGCTCAATGCGTTTTTTATCTTCGTCTTCAGTCTGACTCATACACTGCTTGCCTCAAAATCCAATAGCCATTTTTTCAGACTAATGGTTTGCCCTTCACGTTCTCCAGCGAAACCGCCCAGACCATTTTTGGCAACCACCCGATGGCACGGCACCATTAATGGTAACGGATTTTTCCGACAGGCATTTCCCACCGCCCTGGCGCTCGAATTTAATGTGGCGGCAACTTCACCATAAGTGCGAACCTCACCTACAGGAATCCTACATAATTGATCCCAAACTCTTTTTTGGAACGCAGTGCCTTTTGCCAACAACTCACTTTCAAAATCGTGCTGCGGGTTAGTAAAATAGAGCAAAATATCAGCCGCTATTCTTTCAGCCTGCTCGGATGCGAAATAATTCTTGTTGACGGGCTGATATAAAAATTCAAGTTCAACAATACAAAGATCCCGTAAATGAATGCCGATACCCCCAAACGGACAAGCGAATACAGCATCGAAATTTTTAGTGTCGGTATTCATGCGAAACGTTATCCTAAAATCATCAGTTGGACGGTTTGTAGAGTGAGTTAGAATTAACCCGCATTTCTTACGGTAGCGCAATAAAAAAAGGCGCTCGAAGCGCCTTTTTTTATTGTTACAACCAGAAAAGAAAGTCCGTTACAATTTTTCTTTAATTCTTGCAGCACGTCCACGAAGCTCGCGTAAATAATAAAGCTTGGCTCGACGAACCGCGCCACGGCGCTTGACTGCAACACTTTCAATCAATGGGCTGTGTGCCTGAAAAACCCGCTCAACACCTTCGCCATGTGATATCTTACGCACGGTAAACGAAGAATTTAATCCACGGTTACGCTTAGCAATGCAGACACCTTCGAAAGCCTGAAGACGCTCACGAGTACCCTCAATGACTTTAACCTGAACAACGACGGTATCACCTGGATTGAACTCAGGGAAGTTTGCTTTAATTTGCTCTTTTTCGAGCTGCTCGATAATGTTGCTCATGACTCACTCCGTTTACTTAAGTCTTATAAGGAATAGAAATGCTATCACGCACCCATTCCTACTCTTTAGATTCCTGAATATACTCATCCAGTAACCGTTGCTGTTCATTTGACAATTCCAGCTTAGCCAGCAAATCCGGCCTGCGCTGCCAGGTACGACCCAAACTTTGTTTTAATCGCCACTTTTCTATTGCGGCGTGATCACCACTTAACAGCACGTTGGGTACACGCTGCTGGTTTATTTCTTCTGGCCGAGTGTAATGTGGACAATCTAGCAAGCCATTAACAAACGAATCCTGTTCTGCAGAATCCTCATGACCCAAAACGCCGGGCATTAGCCGAGCAACGCCGTCAATTAACACCATCGAAGCCAGTTCGCCGCCACTGAGTACGTAATCTCCAATCGAGACTTCTTCATCAACTTCGGCTTGCAAGAGCCTCTCATCAACGCCTTCGTAACGCCCGTTCAGTAAAATCAATCCATCAAGGCAGCTCAAAATCCCAAGCAATGCCTGGTTTAGCGGCTTTCCTTGCGGTGATAAGTAAATCACTCTAGCGTTCTGATTAACTGCCTTGGCGGCCTTTATGGCTGCCTGCAAAGGCTGCAATTGCATAACCATGCCCGGCCCACCGCCGTAGGGCCGATCATCGACGCTCTGATACTTATTTGTCGCATATTCACGTGGATTAAACGTATTAACACTTAGCCGCTGATTCTGCACCGCTCTTCCAACCACCCCGTATTCGGTGATGGCAGTAAACATTTGCGGAAAAACGGTAATGACATCTATCCGCACGTCATTTTATAACTCTTCTGGCCAATCCACCCGGATGGTTTTATTTTCCAGGTCAATTTGCTGAATATATTGCCCCTGAACAAAAGGTATCAATATTTCTTTTTCGCCTTTAACGACCATAACATCATTGGCCCCGGTCTCAAACAGATGATCCACCACGCCATAACGCTTACCATCTGCATTAAACACTTCAAGACCTTGCAAGTCATGCCAGTAATATTCACCCTGACTTAACTCCGGAAGCGCTTCGCGCAAAATGACGATATTTGCTTTTATTAACTTGGCGGCGTCATCCCGGTCATCGACTGCCGCTAATTTGGCGATGATGCCTTTACCATGCTTTTGACCTGCTTCTAATTTGATCTCCGAGATCTTGCCATCACTTTCAAGCTGCCAGGTTTTGTATTTCAGGATACTTTCAATATCGCTGGTAAAAGAATGGACTTTGACCCAGCCTTTCACCCCAAAAACTCCACTTATCTGGCCAAGTATGAGACTTGCAGATTTCTCGCTTGAATGAGCAGTGTTCATTCAGATCGCCCAAGCCCCAAAATTAAGCTTGCTGACTTTTTAGCAATTTTGCAACGCGGTCAGATGTCTGTGCGCCAGTTCCTATCCAATAATCGATACGTTCCTGGTTGAATCTTAAACGTTCTTCCTGGCCTTTTGCGAGAGGGTTGAAAAATCCCAGGCGCTCGATGTAACGACCATCACGACGATTACGACTGTCAGTTACGACCATGTGATAAAAGGGACGCTTTTTTGCTCCCCCACGTGCCAAACGAATTGTCACCATGTTGTATTCCTCAACTATCCTGTTTACTGACCTGTTTACCGAGATGTGTCCCGGCCTAAAATGAGCGGCGGATTATATACAAATTGCCGTTCAAATAAAAGACTTTACTTGCCCGGATAATTCATGAATTACACGATTTCTCGCTTGATCTTTGATTCTACAGAAGATTATCTTCAATCGACCGTACACACGAGTACGGCACTCAATCAGATAATCTCCTGTAAAATCAAAATCTCTTGGTGATAATCTCGTGAATTCATGAAATATCCGAGCTTGTTTTCTCTCGTCGAAAAAGGCTAAAAAGGCATGCCTTTAGGCATTGCACCTTTAAATTGCTTCATTAACTTAGACATACCACCTTTTTGATTCATTTTTTTCATCATTTTTTGCATCTGGGTAAATTGCTTGAGCAATTTATTAACGTCCTGAATCTGGGTACCCGAACCTGTGGCAATGCGGCGTTTACGCGAGCCTTTGATGATATCAGGGCGCCGCCTTTCCTGCCGGGTCATCGATTGGATAATGGCTTCCAACCGACTCATCTCTTTGCCATTGACCTGCTCTTTAACATTTTGCGGGATTTGCCCCATGCCAGGCAACTTATCCATCAAGCTTGAGATGCCGCCCATTTTGTTCATTTGCTGAATTTGCATCAGGAAATCTTCCAGATCAAAGGGTTTACCTTTTTTAAGCTTTTTGGCTAACTTTTCCGTTTCTTTTTGATCAAGCTTTTGTTCGGCTTCCTCAACCAGACTTAAAACATCACCCATACCCAGAATACGTGACGCTATACGTTCAGGATGAAACGGTTGCAGCGCGGTAACTTTTTCACCGATACCGATAAATTTTATTGGCTTGCCGGTTATGTAACGCACTGACAAAGCCGCACCGCCACGCGCATCACCATCGGTTTTGGTTAATACTACGCCGGTTAGCGGCAAAGCGTCATTGAAGGCTTTGGCCGTATTAGCAGCATCTTGGCCCGTCATGCTGTCCACCACAAACAAGGTTTCTACCGGATTGACTGACTTGTGCAGCGTTTTGATCTCTTGCATCATTTCGTCATCAATGTGCAAACGGCCAGCGGTATCCAGCAATAACACATCAATAAATTGACGCTTTGCTTCTTTTATTGCCGCTTTAGCAATTTTTTCCGGTTTTTGTGTGCTGTCACTGGGAAAGAACGCCACATCCACTTCTTTTGCCAGGGTTTGCAACTGGTCAATCGCTGCTGGCCGATATACGTCGGCACTCACGACCATCACGGATTTTTTTTGGCTTTCTTTAAGATATTTGGCTAATTTAGCAACTGTGGTGGTTTTACCAGCACCTTGCAAACCTGCCATCAAAATCACCGCTGGCGGCTGGACATTGAGATTTAATGCTTCATTCGCTTCACCCATAACATGCACGAGTTCGTCATTGACGATTTTAATGAATGCCTGACTAGCGGAAATATCTTTAATAACCTCATAGCCAAGTGCTTTTTCTTTAACCCGGGTGATAAATTCGCGCACCACGGGCAATGCAACGTCAGCTTCCAACAATGCCATTCTGACTTCACGCAGTGTTTCTTTAATATTGTCTTCTGAAATACGACCCTGACCACGAATATTACGCAATGTGGCCGTCAAACGATCACTCAAATTGTTGAACATCGATTAAACCTTGTGGATGAGGCACCCCGAGACAGACAGACTTCGGGGGCTTATGAGCATTAAGATGGGGATATTATAGCGTAAACTCTGTGCCGTTCTGTAATATTTTAAAGTCGATGTCTGAGCCAAGGGCTTCTAGCTCATTGATGATTTCATCCTCACCACCGGGTTTCAAATGCGTGATGTAGATTTCAGGCTGGTAACGAAGCTTTTTCAAATCCTCCAGCAGCAGCGAGGGCGTATAATGGCGAGCGGCAAGTGCAAGATCGTAGTAGTTGTCGGAAAAAGCGCTTTCAATAATTAAAACATCCAACCCGCCATATGCATTTAAACGATGCCAAAGGTTATCATTGCTGGAAGTATCACCGCTAAACGCAATGCTTTTGCCACCCTTTTCCACCCGATAAGAAACCGCTGGCACCGAGTGACTGACTTCAATCATCTGAAACAGGACATCTTCAATCAGTAACGTCTCGTCGGGCGCCATAGCCTTAAATTGTAATACCGCTTTATTGGGGTTTGGCAATTTGGAAAAATCAGGCCAGATAATCCAATTAAATATATGATCTTTAAGTGCTTGAATAGTGACTTGCTGTGCATGCACTATAACCGGTGAAGTTATGTCGCTAAAAATACTGTCAATCATCAATGGTAAAAAGGCAATATGATCCAGGTGCGAGTGAGTGATGAATATATGCTCAATCTTAATCATTTCATCCAGCGTTAAATCTCCCACTCCACTACCAGCATCGATCAGAATATTGTCATTGATCAGCAATGATGTAGTTCTGCGTCCTGGCCCAATACCGCCGCTGCATCCTAGTACTCTTAGCTTCACCTGCTTTTCCTTTGCATCATTTTGTTTATTTAATCATCGCTCTGCGCTTACTATAACGTAAGAATCTAATTTATTTAAAATTACTCTTCAATGCTGGGTGTCAATATGACATCATTTAACATTATTTAACGGAGAGTAACCGGTTTCTATGCTTGATATCGTTATTACGACTGTCGGTACGTGTTTATATATCGCAACTACCATCGTATTAGTTAAACAACTTCCCACTCAACAGGAAGAAAAAAACAAAAAACTGATTCTCGGGCTCATGTTGGCCGCAGTCGTTTTCCATGCTGATATGTTGGCACGCCATATATTCACCCAAGAAGGCTTGCAAATGGGCATAACTCACGTCGCCTCTCTGGCAACCTGGTTTATTGCCTGTCTGCTATTGCTCGCGGCGATTAAAAAACCGGTTGAAAATCTCGGCTTAATTATTTTACCCATCGCTGCATTCAGCCTAATCGTAGAATACTTTTTCCCGGTTAGCCACTTGGTCAGCACGCATGCACAATCTGGTCTTGGTATCCATATTATCCTGTCCATACTTGCCTACAGCTTATTCGGACTTGCCGTCGTACAAGCCATGCTATTATCGATCCAAGAGCGTAATCTGCATAATCGCCACCCAGGCGGCCTGATCCGTACCCTGCCACCATTGCAGACCATGGAATCCCTATTAATACAAATGATCACCATTGGTTTTGCCTTACAAACCACTTCCTTATTGAGTGGCTTTGTTTATCTTGATGACATGTTTGCCCAAAAAATGGTGCATAAAACTGTACTTTCCATCTCAGCCTGGGCAGTATTCGGCATTTTACTTATCGGCCGCTGGAAATTTGGCTGGCGCGGTCGTACTGTCGTGCGCTGGACAGCAAGCGGATTTCTTATTTTGCTGCTCGCTTATTTCGGGAGCAAGTATGTTATTGAAATCATATTGGGACGTTAAGCGACAAACAATAGCAAAAACTTTATTTTTTAACCCGGATATTTCATGAATTCACGAGATTGTCGCAAAGAGATTTGATTTTACAGAAGATTATCTGATTGAGCGCCGTACTCGCGCGTACGGTCGATTGACGACTGCATGGATGCAGGAGATACGAGCCCATGGATGGATGAAGGTAGAACAATGCATTAGGGCAAGGATGCCCGTAATTAGAATAACGCAGGAGCAGTTATCGAGGAGCAGCTTGCAGAAGATAATCTTCTGTAGAATCAAAGCTACCGCGTCCTGCTTTCGCCCCTCGCTTACTTCCATGTAAGCGAAGATCAAGCGAGAAATCGTGTAATTCATGAATTATCCGGGTTAGTAAGACAAAAAAATCAATTGTGAGATCAAGGCCGCGACAGGCTGTAATGACTTTCAATCATACCGTGTTGAGAATTTAGGAGCACTGCTTAGTTGCAAGATATACCCCTGAGTGGCTTATTTGCCCTGCTGTTTTTACTTTTATTACTTTCGGCCTGCTTTTCCAGCTCAGAAACCGGGCTCATGGCGCTTAATCGCTACCGTTTACGACACCTGGCGAAAAACAAAAAAAACCACGGCGCTGTCAAGGCAAGCAAACTGCTGGAAAAACCCGATCGCTTGATTGGGCTTATCTTGCTCGGCAACAACTTTGTAAACATCCTCGCTTCATCAATTGCCACGATTATTGCGCTTCGAATCGGCGGCGAAGGGGCAATTGCGATTGGCGCGGGCCTGTTGACGCTAGTGGTGCTTATATTTTCAGAAGTCGCACCGAAAACCGTGGCGGCGCTCTACCCGGAAAAGATCGCATTTCCGGCGGCGCTGATTTATTATCCCTTACTAAAATTATTGTACCCAATCGTCTGGGTTGTCAATATTTTGGCAAACGGCGTTTTACGCATCGCCGGGGTAAAAATGGATGCCGAAAGCAATGTAAATCTCAGCGCCGAGGAACTCCGTACCGTTGTTAATGAAGCTGGTGCACTAATTCCCAAACGGCATCAATCCATGCTGTTGAGTATTCTGGATCTGGAAAAGGTCACTGTTGAAGATATTATGGTACCGCGCAATGAGATAAACGGTATCGACCTGAATGACGACTGGCATGAGATTATCGAAGTCCTGACTCACAGCCAGCATACACGCTTGCCGGTTTACCGAGATGACATCAATCAAATAAAAGGCTTTATTCACATTAGAAATGTATTAAATTTGCTGGCGCAAAAAAGATTTAACATGGAAAATCTGGAAGAAATGATACGTGAACCTTATTTCGTTCCTGAAGCAACGCCACTGAATACCCAGTTATTAAACTTCCAGCGTCAAGAACGCCGCATCGGTTTGGTTGTGGATGAATATGGCGACATTGAAGGCCTGGTAACCTTGGAAGATATTTTGGAAGAAATTGTTGGTGAATTCACTACCGATCCAGCGACATCAATCAAAGACATTCATCCACAGCAAGATGGCTCATTTCTTGTTGATGGCAGCGCCAACATTCGAGAAATCAACCGTTTGATGAAATGGAATCTTCCAACTAAAGGCCCAAAAACTTTTAATGGCTTGATTCTGGAACATTTAGAAAACATCCCCGAACCCGGCACCAGCATGTTAGTAAACGGCTATCCGATAGAAATTGTGCAAATCAATGGCTCTATCGTTAAAACAGCACGCATTAGCCCCGCGTTACGTAAAAAAAAATAAGCTCGTGAAAATAGTTTTAACGAAAAAACAAACGCTACCACGCCATCCAGTCGATGAACACTTCATCAACTCCTTCCTTTTGCCAATTTCTTGAGTCAAACAATAGGATAGGACTTAGGAATCTATTACAGGATGAGTATTGCTAAATGTCTTAGTTACTCAAGTTTTTGAGTTCAACTATTCCCCATTATCAGCGTCCGTAGTGGCAATGCCTTAACGAAAGTGTTGCCCCATGTGCCACATGGATGCTGCCGCCAAGCCACAGACAGGGACGTATCACGGCGTCTGTCGGTAAGGTCTGCCGCTACGGGCGCTTGAAGGTGGCACTGTTGCAATTGTTGAACTCCGAATCTTGAGTTAGTTACTACTTGATACTTGATTAAGTTCGCATTTGCCATCACAACCACTGGCTAGACGAATACAGTTTCTACCTTCATGCTTTGCGGCATAAAGTGCTTTGTCTGCTACTTCAATTAATTGATCTGGCAGGCAGTATTGTTTTTCTGGCTCGCAGCAGGCAACGCCAATACTTAGGGTGACATGATCGGTGACCTTGGAGAAATCATGTTTGATTTCCAATGAACTAACCGTCACTCTTAACAACTCAGCTAGCTTTGCAGCACCATCCAGGTTGGTATCTGGCAAAACTAGAACAAACTCTTCACCGCCATAGCGTGCCAATAAATCTGCAGGCCGATTAACGACGCTAGCCAGTGCATTAACAACTGACTTTAAAGTGTCGTCACCTTGCTGATGACCATAGTTATCATTGTAGGGTTTGAAGTAATCAATATCAATAAGAACGAGTGAAACTACTGAGCTTTCACGTAATGCACGTTTCCATTCCTGAACGAGATACTCGTCGAAACGACGACGATTGGCAATACCCGTTAAACCATCCAAACAAGACAATGCTTGTAATGCGCGATTGCTTTCTTCGAGTTCCGCTTTTAACTGACGCAATTCCTGAAACGCTTCGTCACGCTCCATTTTATTCAAGTAACTGCGTGCATGTGCCCGGATGCGGGCAATTAGTTCAATTTTATCAGGCAGTTTAACCACATAATCACTGGCACCGGCTCTAAAAGCGGCTTCTTTTTCAACAGGATCTTCAATGCTTGATAACACAATCAGTGGAATGTCTTGCGTCTTCTCGTTCTCTTTGAAAAATTTCAGTAACGTCATACCACCCATTTCAGGCATTAATAAATCTAGCAAGATGATGGTTGGCTTAACAGTTATGGCGGTTTCCACTGACTTACTCGGTTCAGTACAATAAAAGAATTCAATATCTGCTTCAGTCTGCAGCATACGCCGCACACCTTCCACTACCATCCGCTGGTCATCGATTACTAAAATTCGCATCATTTTATGCGATTCTTTGTTTATTGTTTTATCGGTAAACATTATCGTTAGCCTATTTCAGAAACGGTGCTTACAGATCTGGCAAGTCTTTCCACAATACTTAAAAATTCTTTTTTAGTGAATTGATCTTTTGCCAAATACACGGTTTTATCATTTAAAATTACACTTTTCTCGATAAAGGATTTATCACGATTTGATACTATCAAAATCGGCAAGTGCTCCAATTTGGGTTGAAAACGTATTTCATTAACCAACTGAATGCCGTTCATATTTGGCATATCAATATCCGTCACCACTAAATCAATCGTTTTATTCGCCAATATAACCAACGCTTCTTGTCCATCTTCAGCGACACTGACTTTGTGATGTAAACTGGAAATCAATTTCCTTTCCATTTCCCGAACGGTAAGTGAATCATCGACGACCAACGTATGAATTAACTCGCACATAATAATATTGCTTTCCTGACTAAGATTAACTTTCGCACTATTTTTCAGAAAAATATCAACCGTGGTAATAATTTCCTCGATTTCTACAATCAAGGATAATGCCCCATTATTGAGTATTGCTGCCGCATTAATTCCCCGAATTTTTCCCAGCTCGCTCGATAGCTTATGCAGCGACACTTCCTGTTCACCATCAATTTTTTCAACCACTACTCCATATTTTTTATCATTATTATCCAAGACAATAACAGCTAACTGCGGCGGCAAATGTTTTGGTAGGCTTCTGCCAAAAATCTCGTTGGCATGAATTAAAGGAATTTCTTCATTTTCCATTTTCAAATAATAGCCTGCACTCATCTCCACAACTTCGTTCTTGCCTGCATAAATCATTCTATCTATAGACGACATAGGAAAGGCATAGGACTCACCATGGACTGACGCCAACATCACCCTTAACACTGAAATATTTAAGGGTAACATCACTTGAAATCGCATGCCCCGCCCTACTTTAGCGACAGCTTGTACAGAACCATTAAGACCAACCACCGCTTCTTTTACCAGATCCAGGCCCACGCCGCGTCCAGAAATATCATTCACTTCTTTACGAGTTGTGAATCCAGGGTAAAAAATATAGTCCAGCAATTCAGAACCTTCCAAGTTCACGAGTTGCTCAGGCGTTGCCAATCTCTTATATAAAATACTTTTTTTCAGTTTTTCAAAATCTACACCACGGCCATCATCTTCGACAATGATATATAACATGCCGCCACTCATACTGACTGAGATGTTGATAGTCGCAACTGACGACTTTCCCACCTGCTCTCGCTCATGAGGAAACTCAACGCCATGGTCTATCGCATTTTGGACTAAATGTTTAATCGGGGTATCTATCCGCTCCAATACATGACGATCAACCAACATGGAAATGCCTGACATTCGCAGCCGTACTTCTTTATCCAGTCGTCGACCCAAATCTCGCACCATGCGTGGTAAACCACCGACAATTTCTGAAATAGGTCGCATCCGGCTACTCATAATTTCACGATGCAGGTGGTCTGAGATGGTAGATGTTCTGCGGTCAATTGCATCAAGCTGAGCAACATTTTCTGCAACCTGATGACGTAGCAAGTTTAAATTCGTCAGAATATCTTTTACATCATTTTTAACTTGCTGTTTATCAATATCTTGTGATAACAACTCCTGTAAACTACTGACTTCAGAAATTATGCGTTGGTATTTATGCTTAATTTGCCAAAATGCCGGCAAAAGCGCACTCAGCTGATGAGTTTCAACCAACGATTTTCCAGCCAAACTGAGAATTTTATCTAAACGATCGACACCGATTCGGATTGTTGATTGCGCCGCAGTTTTTACTTCCGGCAATACTTCCTGCAGATTCAATAAATCACCTTCTTTAAGAGGTATTGCTTCTATTTGATCGACATCTTTCTCTTGAACACTTTGGTTTTCAGGATTAATCGCTCTTAATGCACTTTCCATGTGCTGTAATTCAATACCGTTTTCATCAGTCCATGTTTCAATCCTGGCATCTTCCACCTGTGAGATCTGTAATATTAAATCCACGCCGCCCAGCAAGGTATCAATATGTCTATCGCTGAGCTGTAAATCTATTTTTTGTACAGCCACAAAACAGTCTTCTATAACATGAGCCAATTTTACGATGGCATCCACATTAACCATGCGCGCAGCGCCCTTGATGGAATGCGCTGCACGCATCAAGTTCTCCAGCATCTCTGGTACCGGTTTGATATGCTCCATTTCAAGTAATCCTTGATTGAGCACAGCTGTTTGAGTCTCAACTTCCATGCGAAACAATTCCAGCATGGAAAGGTTACTCAAGTCATTGTAGTCTTCACTCGCCATTATTTATTTTAGACTTTTCTCAAAGGTAGACTGTAAAGTCTGTAAGTTCAACAACATACAATCACTTTCCCATTGGCCAAAATTACCCAATATGCCATGTGGCAAAACTTCGTCATTAGCCTGACTCGATGATTGACTTTTCACGGCTTGTAAATATTTCGCAAAATAACGATGAATCTGGTAGACCTCATCCACATAGAATGCCACAAAACGCTGCCCGAGGTTTACTACTAAAATACGCTTGAAAAGGCCCTTCTTCGCTGTATTGGTTACCGTCAACGGTGCCGTTTTAACCCCTAACAATAGTGCAATATCAATTAAAGAATAAATTTCATTATTTATTGCCACCAGACCTTTTAATACAGGATTTTTATTATGCGGAATAGAATGCACAGCAACTGTGTCAGTAATCGTTACAATGCTTTCGCTTGGTACAGCGAAACAATTACCCCTAACTCGAAAGGGCAACGCAGAGTTATCTCCGGCCACTTTTTCTTTTTCAATAAGTTCTTCAATAGAAAACGCACCAAAACCCTTGGGTGGTGACTCAGCACTGCTTGCATCTAGAGATTGCCTCGCTGCATTTCCAAAGACATCGCAATTACGACAATGTTTGACGTAAGTCAGTTTTTCACAGCTTGGTTCTGCACTCCATATACCATACAGACGCCAGCACGCAGAATCTTTAGATTGATTTTGTGAAATTTTAACCCCAGCCATTCTTTCAGCTCGTCCACTTTTTATCTGAGACTTTGAATTTGGAAACACTATTTTGTAAATCGTCAGCTGAATCTTCGAGATCGCGAATGGTTTTTGATGAGAATTTTAGCGACTCCATCGTTTTCTTTGCATCATTATCGAGTTTAAGCATGGAAACATGGATTTGCTCGGCACCGGTGGTTTGGAATTGCATAGATTGATGCAGGACTTCGAATCTCGGCCCCATGGTTCCCACCTGTGAAATAATCTCACTCTGCTCTTTACTGACCGACTGCACTTCAGCCACACTTTCACGCACTTGCAAGGTAAACTGCTTCATTGTATCAACCCCTGATAAAACAGACTCTTGCATTTCATTAATCATCTGCTCAATATCCAGGGTAGAAATCGCTGCCTGATCAGCCAAACGACGAATTTCTGTGGCAACTACCGCAAATCCCCGCCCATACTCACCGGCTTTTTCTGCCTCTATCGCAGCATTCATTGATAGTAAATTGGTTTGATCGGCGACATTTCCGATCGTCGTCACCACCGAGTTAATATTTTGTGCGCGCTCGTCAAGAATCTCGAGTTTTTCGGCCACCAGCGCCGATGATCGTATGACATTTTCCATCATAACCTGCAGTTTTTTCAAACCAGTTTCACTGTGAACAGCGGAAATAGTCGCGCTATCGGCTAATTCTGCGACTTCATTCATGGTGACTAAAAGCTCTGAAGTTGTGCTGGAAATTTCCGTCACGGTAACAGATATGTCACTGGTTGCTGTCGCTTGTCTTGCCGCCACTTCCTCAACTTCACTCATACATTTTGCCAATTTTTCGGTCGACAAGGTGACTTTCGCACCAGAATTTTGAATTTGCGCAACTAGCGAACCAAGACTCCCAACCATGCCTTGCACTCCTTGAGATAGATGTGCAATCGCATCTTTACCAGGTATAGCAACGGATTTTGTCAAATCTCCAGCGGACACATGCTGAGTAACTGCTAAAATTTTATCGACTTTTTGTTGCAGCGTTTCCACTGCAATATGCTTTTCATCTAATGAATGTTTCAAATAATCAATCATAGTTTGTAAACTTAAGGCAAGCTCACCTATCGCGCCATCACCACTAAATCCGACCTTGACACTAAAATCCCCCTCGGTGACTTTCTTCATAACAGAGCGCAAAGCGTCCACTTTTGCCTGCAGTTCAACTGCTGTATTATGCTCTCGGTCGGCGATGGCATTCACATTGCCCGCCATCGTATTAAAAGCATCACCTAGCCGACCGAGTTCATCTTTTGATTCTATATTGACCCTTGCCGCTATATCACCTCTCGCACGTTTTTTTACGATTTGCATCAACTCATTAATAGGCTTGGAGAACCAACGAATCAGCATTAAGCTGATTAAACCCATACCCAACGCATACATGGTAAAATTTGTGGCCAATTTGGTCAGCAATTGAGATTTAATTTCTTCATCTAAATGCGCCAGCGAATACGTGACTCGGATGGCACCATTCACCGCGCCAGAATCTACGTGATGGCAACGCAAGCAATTAACTCCTCGAGTGTTTTCTGTGGCTTTAAAGGGAGTGACTACGGTAAGCTCTCGTCCCTTAAAGTTTTCAGTCACAATAACCGCTGATTTTCCGTCCAGGGCTGCGAAGTCAATTTCATCGATCGGCTGCTCTTCTGGGAAACCGACGCCAAACTGTTGCTTCACGGGTTGGCCGCGTATCACTCGTGCCTCGAGCACCTGCGGCCTGGCGAGCAACTTATCACGTAGTATTGTTCGCTGGTTCATCGTGCCGGTTAGCATCATGGTATTCAAACTATCAAAATACCAGGTGGTTAAATCAGTAACTTGTTCTTCCGCAATCCGCAAATAACTTTCACGTTCATTTTTAACACTCAAAAAAGTCTCTACCGCCGTGACAAATAAAAACACGAAGGCAACAATAAGATTGACTTTCGCCAGCAGAGAGAATTTTTTAAACATGATTGACCATTACTGTTGTTTTTTCCGTTTATCCGAGTTGTTAAACGCATTGCATCACTTCATTAATTGGTTTACGGCTGCTTGAATCATTAACTTGAGCCTCAAGTTTTGCTGCTAAACAGCTCAAAACACCTCCTAAGGAATGTGCACGTACCTACGTAAATACTCACAATCGGCGTTCAAATTTGAAGAAGTGCTACCTTCCAGCACCCGTAGCGGCAAAACCTTAGCTGGAGCCTACCCGAGAATATATCCCTATAGAAACTTGACGGCAGCATCCCTGCTGCCAACACTCTCGATAAGGCCTTGCCACTACGAGTGCTGATTACGGGAAATAATTTGAACTCTGATTGTGAGTTATTGAGTAATGGTTATTTCGTAGGAAACTTCGCCTTCTACACCGGTAATGCTAGGGGAATTAGAGTCAAGACCATTGCCATAAATCTCAACAACGATGTTTTGTGGCTGCTCCGCGTTAGGCACAATACATTCGATGGTGCGACTGACATTGTCGTTCATATAAGAAAAGAGCTGCATACCTGTGACCGTGTCAGTTGGGTTAAACACCGAGCAAGAACGAATTGAATCACCCGGCGCGACTGAACTGTCCCAACGAACTACGACTGTATTTTCTTGGAAAAAACGGGATTGGAATTCAACTTTCACTCGATAATCGCCGGGATCGAGCGTTGGATTCATTCCATTTGCCACATCTGTTTTATACAAACTTATGTTATTGAAATTATGCTCGTTAGCCGGAACGTGACCCAGAAATCTAGGGCCCACGGTAAGCACTTGATACGCAACAGGGGAAGTGGATAAATCACCATCCAAATTTAAAATATCGATATCAGGCTCAACCGTCAAAGTATAATTAAACACACCGAAATCATTCAAATTAGTGGTTTCTAAAATTAAATAAAGCTTACTTTGAATAGCTTTTATGCCGCAAGCAAGGGATGTTTCCGATGCGATACCCGATGCCTTACAGCCCAGTACATTCCAGTCAAAAAATACATCCAGCGATATGTTGCTAAGCGATGAACTCTCGCCAACGGTGTTAAGTGTTACTTTATAAATTTCATCAACGGTGGCGCCATCTATTTCAAAGGTAATCAATGAGGTATTAACAGTTTGATCAAGGATAAACGTAGAGCTATTACTTAAACTACCCAAATTAACCGGACTTACTGTCAACTGTAACGATTGAGTCTGGTAGTCCACAGCGGCAAGCGTTGGATCGAGCAAGTTGACTTCAATGGTATACACACCTGGAAGCCAGGCTGCAACTTCACAATTCTCACTGACTTTAATCAAATTCATTTCCGATGCTTCAGCCGAACATTCCACATCATCATTAAATGAGGCTTGTTTCCCAAAAATCTCGAATTCTGCAATACTGTCGAGTTGTCGTGACTGACCCGATAAAAGTGTCATCTCAGCAACATCAAAGCGTAAAACCTTCACTAACGTTGATATTTCAATAACAATGGTTAATTGAGATACCGGATCAGTAATCGTTAGCTGCTCGGTGGCTGTGTCAAACTGTGATGGGTAAACAGTTTGCTCTGCGTCGATGACGTTAAAGCTCAGTGAACTGTGTTGCCATTGAATCGTGATGTTTTCTGCTGTTGGCAAACCTTTATCATATTCGGTTTGTAAAATTGCAGATTGCTCAATTGAAACATCGGATGCGACTTGCAAAGTCGTTAAATCAGCTCCGGAAGTGTTAGTTAAATTTAGTCTTTGTGGGACAGGTGGAGTCGTTGCAACAATATCAATCTGCGGTAAGCTAACATTCTCAGCCAGTAAATCTGCCGGCACGGTTAAACCTACTTGCGCCTGACCGAGTGCTACCACCTCAAAACTACATTTATCTTTTTCCGCTAAAACTGACTCACCCGTTTGAATGATGCAATCCACTGTTGGTGGAATATCGTTTGACGATGCTCCTTGAGTGTAAGAGAAAGTGAATATGGGGGTAATAACATCTCCCACAGTATATTCAGTCTTCTGCAATGAAAAAGTGATAGCACTAATCAATGCTGGGCTAGTGACTAAATCGACCGGAATATTTATGGTTTTCTCTGCTTCGAGGTCAGTAATCCACAGCTCATCGGCCACATCAGGATCAGAGATACCCAATAATTCGAGTTGATACTTTTCACCGTCAGCAGGACTGATATCAAATTGTTGCAGCGTTGAATTCCAATCAAGGTTTAACATTCGATTAGCAGTGCTTTGATCATCAAAATCAAATCGCAGCGTTAGCTGAATGCTGCTATCGCTTGATTTGCTAACGCTAACACTCGTGGTGTCACTTGAAAAATTGACTATTTGCGGTGCAGGCTCATCATTGCTGCTGTCGTCGTTGCCGCAGGCAGCCAACATTATCAGCGATGCAATGATAAGCAGGAATTTAGTCAGCATCCAATAACGCCTTTTCACTGTAAAACCACCCAAATGATTTCTCCCCGAAAAATGTAGGTAAGGAACATGTATGAAATAATTTATTTTCAATGCATTATTGTTGGGTAACCAAAACACTATAATAAGTTCCACCACTTTTGGCGATAAAACTACTGACAGTGTTTTCCCAGTAATCGCTCTTAATCGCTATTTGTAGATTACCGATAACATCACTGGGTAAGTCACAAACTAGTTGTTGAGCCGTAATTGCCAGATTGGCAGGCGAACAAGAGCCATTGTCCCATTTTATTTCAATCCCAGGTACTTCATCAAAATCCTTTAAAACCACTCTGAGAGTCGAACTTTCTTCAATATTGTTGGGCAATGTAAAACTGTAATAATGTCTATTATGCAGCCCATATTCATTGGCCAATAGGTAGGCCTGAAAAGAATTATTCATAGTAAGAAGCTGTGGGTTCTGAGAATCACTCAAGCGGGTATAAGCGAATAAATGATCGGCTACCGGCGATAGCTGAAGTGCTACAACATTACGAATAGCCGCAGGTTTATACAAGGTTAAATATAACTGATTACTCACTGGTTTAATGATACATGAAACTTCTGCGCTATCGCCTGGCACAGTATTTAAACAGGCTCCGAGACTATTCTCAAACGACTGAAAAACAGCAAATTGCGCACCCAATCCCTGTAAACCATGGACTGTTAACCGATGTGCTAAGTGAGCCGGGATATTGTTTAACTGTAGCCAGGTTTGGCCCTGTGCTTCCGCGAGGTTTAAGCGGAATCCGTTGGCTAATGTATATTCAACCGGTTTAGCGATAACACGAATATCCAACACCGAATTGGTGGCAGAATAATTCGTGGATTTGGCCAATAGTTTGATACGTGCATTTCCTGGCACCTGCGGGTGCACGACACACCCTGCTGTTATTGAGACCGTATCAGCATCAGAATATTCAATTTGGCAGTCATAATCACTGGCCACTGGTTGCTGTGAAGTTGCACTGCTAAACACAATTGACGGCAGAAATAAGTCGCCTGATTCAACCACCACATTGGTTTGATTGAACTGCAATGCCTGAGTATTAAGCACATTAGCTGAGTGGGTTGAAGTTTGCTCTATTGGAATCGATGACGTTTCACTCTCAAATGAGTCGAGCATTATTGTCGATTCATTTTGAAGAGCTCGCGCTGGCTCGTTGACATCCACCAGATCTTCAAAGTCATCCAAGGTTTCCGTGGCATCAACAACCGCGTCACTGTCAACGTGCGCTTCTGCAGCCTCGTTTGTCGCTGTTTTTTTGGCAACTGGGATTTCGACTTCTGCAGGAAATACTTGAACCTCAACTCGTTGACTTTGACCCGATTCAGGATGGGTGGCAATCAAGCTCACAATACATCGCGCTAATAAACATTCGCCCTGTTTTTCCAACTCACCCGCCACCGAGACGGTTAACAATGCCGTATTTTCACTGTGCCAGGTAACTGCATTGGAAGCATTCTCGGTTTTACCATCTGAATATTTTACCCGTGCAATAAAGGGCTTAGAATTGTATTGACTGGATTTAATACTAAAAACGGGCGGAATCACTTCAAGCTGGGTGACCCACACAGGCGATTGCTCAGTACAGGCGAGCAAAGACACACTAAATACAATGAAAATAGTGGCGATGCGGGTCTTTAATAGACAATTCCACTGAAATGGGGTTGTAATCACATTATCACTCGTTAAACACAGCAAATACGCCATGAGAAGTGGTTAAAAAAAGATCAGATAGTCATAATAGCAAGTAAATGCCGAGGCGACAATAGCCCTAAAACTCTCACGTGCGCCTGCTGACGGGTCGCTCTCTTAAAAAACGCCCATTTCGTTCTTTCACGATATTAATCTAATGAGGGCTTACTCTGATGCAATAATTCACGGCAACGCGTCAATGCTGCGGATACGCACACCCGGCAAGACTTGTGCATCTTGCTTTATCGATATAGCGACTTGAATTGTTAACAATATTTTTAAATCCTTTAATAAATCAATCAACTCAATCAACTCTGAGTTAAAGGCTAAAGAAACTGAACTTAGGGTCGTTAAAAGCAAACTATATGAATAGTCGTGTAAATTTCAATGAAGAAAAGCTGTTCTTGTCATATAATTATCGTATATTGGTTTTAAACATTTAATTCGTAATCCAAAACCAACTCTCATGGAGCAACAACATGTCAAAAAACCCACTAGGCCAACTCACTGACTTCGGCCAAAGTTTTTGGTACGACAATATTCAGCGCAAGATGCTGAAAAATGGCGACCTCGAAAAAATGATTCAACAAGATGGCTTGCGAGGTATTACCTCAAACCCTAGCATCTTTGAAAAAGCAATCACCGGCAGCAGTGACTATGATCAATCTCTGCTTGATTACGCAAAAACGCAAAACCCGACGGTTGATACTCGCGCTGCATTCTTTGAGTTAGCGATTCAAGACATACAAGCGGCCGCAGATATGTTACTGCCCGTATACCAAACAACCAATGGGGTTGATGGTTATGTCAGCCTGGAAGTATCTCCTGACCTGGCGCATGACACAGCGGCAAGTGTCAAGGAAGCGCAGCAATTATATCTGCGCCTGAAACGACCCAATGTAATGATCAAAATCCCTGCCACTAAAGCAGGCATCCCGGCGATTGAACAGCTTATTGCAGATGGCATAAGTGTCAACGCCACCTTGCTATTTTCTGTGGAACGTTACGTTGAAGTGGCTAAAGCGTACATTAGAGGTTTGACCACCAGACACACACGCGGCTTGCCGATTGATAACATTTCCTCCGTAGCCAGTTTTTTTGTGAGTCGGGTAGACGCTATCCTGGACGCCGCACTGGACGACAAAGGTGCGGCAGGAATGCATCTTAAAGGCAAGATGGGCATCGCGAATGCAAAAGTCGCTTATAGAGAATATCTGGCATTAGTTGAATCAGATGAGTTCAAGCAACTTGCGACTGCAGGCGCAAAACCACAACGCTTACTATGGGCCAGCACAGGTGTAAAAAACCCAGAATACAGTGATGTACTCTATATTGATGGCTTGATTGGCAAGAACACAGTCAATACCATTCCTCCTGCTACTGCGGATGCTTTCAGAGACCATGGCACAGCAAGCGAAACATTATCCTCAGGTATTGAAACCGCTGAGAAAGAATTCACCGAACTGCATGACTTAGGCATTGATGTAAGCGCACTAATGAATAAACTCGAAGCAGACGGCGTCGCGTCCTTTGCAAAGTCATTTGATAATCTACTGACTGCCATCGATGATAAATTGCATAACCTGGATAGCTCAGTGCAGGGTGCCGCCTAACTTTCTAACCCGCAGCATATAATTTCATAAACGATTTCATAAACACAGGAGCTGATTCTTTTATCGGCTCCTGTGCCTCAAAGCTCCATGCCGTCAACACCCTCGATAATGTCTTACAATTGCAACACTGATTATGGGAAATAGTTTGGCTGCGATTGTGTTATAACTTACTCAAGTTTTGGAGTTCAAACTATTTCCCGTAATCAGCGCTTGTAGTGGCAAGGCCTTATCGAGAGTGTTGTCCTATGTGCCCGCAGGGATGCTGCCGTCAAGCTTACAAGGACGTATTCACGGCGTCTCTCGGTAAGGTTTTGCCACTACGGGTGCTGGAAGGTGGTACTTTTGCAACTTTGAATTCCGATAGTGAGTAATTTATTTGGTTAAATAAAGCGTTATAATGGACTCATTTCCATAGTGACTCTCTATGGATTTGGGTGACGTGCAATTCACCCAGCAGAACTGCGTAGTGAAATTATGCTACTATATTCGGGTTGATCTTACCCTGCTATCGGAACTACCTTAAATGCTAAAACCTGAAATTTTTGCAACCGCTGAACATCTCCATCATGCAGCAGCCGACCTCTGCGTAAATCGCTGTTCTGCAGCCATTGCGACGCAAGGGGCTTTTCACTTGGCCTTATCCGGCGGCACTACACCCAAAGCACTTTTCAGGTTACTGGCAAGTATGGAATATCGCCAACAAATCAACTGGGAGAACGTCCATGTTTACTTTGGCGACGAAAGGTTTGTGCCGCATAATCATAATGACAGCAATTATAAAATGGCAAAAGATACGCTCTTGGACAACGTGCCTTGTAGACCCGAAAATATTCACCCTATCGATACAGCAGTGGACTCAGCACAAACGGCGGCGGCTTTTTATAGCAAAACGTTGACAACCCATTTGCCAAAAAACTCGCAGGGTAGACATGAGTTTGATCTGATCTTGCTGGGCTTGGGACCGGACGGGCATACCGCGTCACTTTTTCCTGACACGCTGGCGCTTAAAGAAATGGACAAAATATGCACGGCTGTATTCGTGGAGAAATTTAATAGTTGGCGTATCACAATGACATATCCCATCATTAATGCCGCAAAAGAAATTTTATTGTTGAGCGAGGGGGAAGGAAAAGCTAACATCGTGTATGACTTGTTGATCACCGAAAAAGACACGACACGTTATCCCGTGCAGCGCATTAAACCGGCAGGTAGAATGTCCTGGTTTATTGACGAGGCCGCTACCAAAAAATTAACGTGAAAATGGGATAACACCCCATCCCTCATCCAACTAGCATACAAGACACCATCATCCTAGGAGCCTGTCCGAGAATGGAAAGCCTACTGCGGATTGTTATTTTGACCATTTTTTCCGTTCATTTTCGTTGAATAGAATGACTATTCGCCTCAAATGAACGAAAAAACTGCTCTAAAATTACTTTCCCTCGCTACGGCTTCCATTCTCGGACAGGCTCCTAGATTCCGCAGTTGAACGTTTACAGGTCAATATAACATTATGAATTTATTAAATATATCAACTGCACCGCAGTTCACCCTTTCGGTAACTCACTGCAACCTGTATTGCACGTCCTTTTGTGCTGAATTGCACTATGAGATATTTCCCAAAGGGAACAACCATTTGGGAAATATTTCATTACGCAATTCAGCACAAAAGGACGCACACTACAAGCTGCTCAACTGCGGATTCTAGGATTATGACACGACACTTAGCTGCTGATATTGGCGGGACAAAAACACTCATTCACTGGTTTGAATCCGACGGTAAAAACATCCAGACGTTAATGAAAAAACGTTTTGAAAATGCAAACTATTCGAATATCGAGTCAATTCTGGCAGAAATCCTCAGCACAGATCAAGCGTTGGATTCAGCCTGTCTGGCCATCGCAGGCCCGATCACACCACTCGTAAAAAACCAAATTGCGAATGTGACAAATTTACCCTGGACCATAGATCGAAACGCGATACAGCAAACATTCAACATCAAACATTGCACCTTAATAAACGATTTTAAGGCAAATGGTTATGCCATCGCCGCCTTAACCAACAATGATTGGATCACGCTGCAAGAGGGAAAATCACGCGCCACAGCAACAAAAGCGATTATCGGCGCTGGTACAGGCCTGGGTCAGGCGATTATCCCTTATTCCAAAAATCACCAGCAAGTGCTTAGCACAGAAGGCGGGCATGTGGATTTTGCCCCAAAAAACGCGCTGGAAATTCAACTATTTCAATATCTGAATTTACAATGGTCACATGTTTCTTATGAAAGAATTCTGTCAGGAACCGGAATATGGAATTTGTTTCAATTTCTCATCGAGCACCACCAGCTGAATCCCTCAGACTTTCGCAAAATCAGTGAACACAACGATCCTGCCGCGAAAATTTCCATGCTGGCACAACAACAAACACTCACCATTGCCAGTGAAACAATGGTGCTGTTTAGCAAAATCTACGGCGCACAAGCGGGTAATCTGGCACTAAATTGCTTGCCGTATGGTGGGCTTTATATTGCCGGCGGCATAGCCGCCAAAAATCAATCGCTGCTTCGCTCAAAACAATTCCTTGACGCTTTTCTAGCCAAGGGTAGAATGCAATCCATACTCAAAGACATTCCAGTGAAATTAATCACTAATACAGAACTCGGCTTAATCGGGGCAGAACAATACGCCCTACAAACAGGTAGTTTAAAATGAAGTATCAAATAGACGTGAATGTAAAAACCAATTACATCGAAGAACAATCGGACAGTGAAAATAACCGCTATATTTTTTCTTATACAATAAGAATGACAAACAATGGTGAAATTGGCTCTAAATTAATCAGCCGCCATTGGATCATTACTGACGCGATGGGTAACACCCAGGAGGTTAAAGGCATGGGCGTTATTGGTGAACACCCACATCTTGAACCCGGCGAAAGCTTCGAATACACCAGTGGCACCGTCATGGAAACACCGGTTGGTAGCATGGAAGGCAGCTATCAAATGAAAGCCGATGACGAAACAATGTTCGATGCACAAATTCCCGCCTTCAGTTTAAGCACGCCTCACGCCCTGCACTAGACATTATGTATTGACCTATCCTCCTCAATTATGGCTCTGTGCCGGTTTCCAACCTCAGCATAACCCACGTCGCTTGAGGTTGGATAGGTCAATACATAATGTCTAGTCAGGTCGAAAACGATGATGCTAAAATAATCAGCTGGACGATTGTTAGATAGATACATTACCTCGGTGAGCATCGGTATTTGCGCCTATCTTGTCAACAGAAAAACACTTAACGAGTGGGTACCGTCCGCCGACAATGCAATGTATTACCCTAAAAACAAAGGCAAAAGCACACGTACCTGCTGAAAAACAATAATCACCTGGCAATTGTTGCGTCCTTTAAGAAATTCGAGCAAACTTTCAAAGTACACTCAAGTTTAAAGTTGCTTGTTTCGATAAAACCTATAACTTACATTATGCACTACTGTTATGGCCAATAATCTCAGTCAACAAATTGAAAAACTTACCTCCATCGGGATTTCCTTATCCAGCGAAAAAAATCTTGCTGCACTTATGGAAAAAATACTGCTGGGCGCCAAAGAAATTACGAATGCTGACGGCGGAACCTTATATCGCGTTAAAGGTAACAGCTTGCACTTTGAGATCGTGCATACTGACTCACTGGGTTTAGCCTTGGGTGGTACCACCGAACAAACAATAGAATTTGCGCCAATTCCACTGTATTTCGAGGACGGCCAAGCCAACAGCAAGAATGTCTCTGCATTTGCAGCAGTCACTGGCCAGACCGTTAATATCCATGATGCCTATAAAGCTGATGGATTTAATTTTCAGGGCACCAAACATTACGATAAATCAAATAACTACCATTCCAAATCATTTCTCACTGTTCCACTTAAAAATCATCAAAATCAAACCATTGGTGTATTGCAACTCATTAATGCCAAAGGCCCTGAAAACGGTAAACCCATACCTTTTTCTATCGACCAACAAAAAATGGCTGAATCTCTTGCCTCACAAGCGGCAATCGCGTTAAATAACTTTCAATTAACGGGAGACTTGCAAAATTTACTCGAAAAGTTCATTGAAGTTATCGCTTCAGCTATCGATGAAAAATCACCCTATACGGGCGGGCATTGCCGCCGAGTGCCTGCTATAGCAAATTTATTCGCGAAATCCATCAATAATGTGCAGCATGGCCCATTAGCGCAAACTAACTTTAGTGAACAAGAATTATACGAAATTAATATTGCAGCCCTGCTGCATGACTGCGGCAAAATCACTACGCCAGTACATATAGTAGACAAAGCCACCAAACTCGAATGTATTTATGACCGCTTAGAAGTCGTCAAACAACGTATTTTATGCAGCAAAAAAGACGCAAAAATTCAATTATTGGAAACATTACTGGAAGAACGTAACCCCCTACAAGTAGAGAAAGCCCAGGCGGAATATCGGGCAAAATCACAACAGCTGGATGAAGACTTAAGATTTCTCGAAACGGCGAATAAAGGCAGTGAGTTTATGCGCGAAGAAGACAAACATCGCATTTCTACAATCGCTGAACAAAAATGGCTGGATCACAACAACGAAGCACAAGTTCTTTTAAATCCTGATGAAGTCTATAATTTGAGTATCAGTAAAGGCACACTAACGGCGGAAGAGCGGACAATCATCAACAACCATATTGTCATGACACAAAAAATGTTGGAAGCCCTGCCTTTCCCAAAACACCTGAAAAATGTTCCAGAAATAGCCGGTAACCATCATGAACGCATAGACGGTAAAGGCTATCCCAACGGTATTAAAGGCGAGCACATGTCATTGCAAGCACGTATAATGTGTATTGCCGATATTTTTGAAGCATTGACTGCCGCTGATAGGCCCTATAAAAAAGCCATGCCGCTCTCTGTGGCACTGGGTATATTAAGCAAAATGCGTGATGATCGACATATTGACTCCAAATTATTCGAGTTTTTTATTAATGAAAAAGTTTACCTGGAATATGCAGAAAATCACCTATTACCTGAACAAATCGACATAACACATTTTGATCTATATTCGACAGAAGCAGAAAGAAGTGCTCAATAAATATCAGATATTTCTCGATTTTCACAATTTAACCCGCTATTAATATATACTGACGGATTATTTAAGAAACTGTGATAATTACCGCTAACCATGTAGGACAAAAATAGTTTAGGAAAAATGTTTAAATATCGTACACTCACAACCTTTTTAGGACTTACACTGCTTTTTCCAATCACTAGCAACGCATTGAGTCTGGGGGAAATACAAGTAAAGTCGAGTTTTGCACAGCCTTTTTTTGCAGAAATAGACATTCCTTCCTATACCAGTGATGAATTGGAAAGCTTGAAAGTAACTTTAGCCGATCCAGAAAAGTTTGCAACAATGGGTTTGGAAACTCCCTCTTATCTGAAAACATTTTTTTTTCAGGTAGAGCTTAAACCCAATGGCAAACCTTTTATCAAGGTCTTTACCTTAAAACCTCTCAAAGAACTCTCCATCAGTTACGTCATCGAAGCTAGCTGGCTGGGCGGTAAGATCATCAAGGATTATCACATCCTATTGACCCCAGAAGCCATCACAGAGCTGCGCGAAGAGCAGTTAATGCATGAACAACTGGCAGAAATTGATACAGCCGTCGTCGGTGTGGAAGACGCTGAAACCACAGCGACCGCAACCACCGAACCAGCCGTTCCAAAGAAAACCGCTCCCTCAACCGTAGCAGCGCTTAATCCTGGGCCAACGCCTGCCGCGCGAGACCAATCAGCACGGGCAAAAAAACAGAGAAGAGCACCAACAGCACCGCCAACATCTAAAATAAAGAGTTTTGGTACAAATGGCGCACAATACGCATCGGTGGAACGCGGACAAACCCTTTCCCAAATTGCTAGGGAAATGCGCAATGATGAAAGTGTTTCTATCAATCAAGTCATGGTAAGTTTGTATGAGCAAAACCTTGAAGCTTTTGTTGATAACAACATTAACTTGCTCAAAGCCGGCAGCACGCTAACGATTAAAGATATAAATGATTTCAAGAAAAAAACCCGACGTGAAGCGCTTTTACTCGCACAACAATATTTAAACAATAACCAGACTGCCGAAAACACGGCAACCAGCGTCGCTGCAGCGACGCCACAAGACAGCGTAATGCCTGCGCCAAATCAAGGGCAAGGGGCTCGACTGGAAATTGCAAGTACAGCTGATGAAGCGAACTCACCTGAGGCATTGGAAAAACTTAAACAAGAACAAATTGCATCAACGGAAGAAGAGCTCAAATTTGCTCAAGAACTAGCGTCTGTAATACAGCTTGAGAATCAGGAATTACAAGATCGAATCGCCGTTTTAGAAGCCAGGATGGATGAAATAGCATTGCGATTGATACAAGTTGATGGGCAAGTTCCCACGTCGGCACCCCAAGAAACATCGGGCAGCCAACAAACCGACAACCTGGTTGTCACCAGTACGAACTTTGCTTTACCGGAAGACCGAAAAATCCCACTCATGCAGAAAATCGAAAAACATCAAACAGCCATTGCTATTGGGGCGATTTCTCTACTATTACTGGTATTGCTGCTAGCGCGCAAGAAAGAGCAGATAAAAGAAATGTTTACAAACTTAAAGGGTGATTAGGTTTTCGCGCGCCCTCAAGTGAGGGGGCGCTTGGCAAGCGAAAAAATTTAGAACATTAGAAAATGAGAAAGCCGCTATCTTGCATCAGATCATCCCATTGTTCTGATAAGCCAAATTGATCCAGTATCGACTCCTCATCAATTGAAAGCGTATCGATGAATTCATCATACTCATCCTCATTCGTTACCTGCGTCTCATCCTGGAAAAAATCCTTCAAATAAGTATTTTTATTTAGCGGGATAACATTACTACCACTACTTGCTGCCGGTATTCTGTATTGTGAGCCCATTTTCCTGCCTCTCCTGTATTTGCGATGAATCTAGATACCATTAAAGCAAATGATACCGGAGTTTTGTGTAATTTGATTCACACTTGCGTGTATTTTCACAAAACTTTACACACTCACAACGTTTACCGACAAGGAGGGTGACGTAAAATGTCAGTATTGACAAATTTAGGCACTATATTTAGATTGATCAGTTGAGCACTTCGAATCAAAAATAAAGTTTTGGTGTTATAGAATGATCGTACTCTTTCCATCTTCACTAATTAAGGATGAGCACACTACACATCGTACAACTGATGTTTTTGGTTTAAATGCCGTTAAATTTCTGTACAATCCCCATCACTTCGTTTTTTATACTATTTTCATTTACCAAAGTTCATGCCAGCCAAAGATCAAATATACTCGACCTATCAAGAAAAAGTTGAAGCATTTCAATTTGACGACGCTGTAGCGAGCGTTTTTTCCGATATGATAAAACGTTCAGTACCCGGCTACGAAGCGATCATAACCATGATTGGTGTCTTTACTCAGGCACACGCCAAGCCGGACACCCACTGTTACGATTTAGGATGCTCCCTGGGGGCTTCTACTATCGCAATATTAGCCAACCTGGACACAAAAAACTGCCAGGTTATTGCCATCGATAAATCAGTCTCCATGGCGCAGCGCTGCCGCCAAAATTTAAAACAGGTTAATCTTGGCAACAACTATACGGTGCAGTGTGAAGATATTCGAGAGATAACATTTAAACCAGCTTCAGTCATTGTATTGAACTTCACATTGCAATTTATTCCAGCGCTGGAACGACTTCCTTTGCTGACAAAAATCTACAATGCTTTACTACCCGGCGGTGTATTGATTTTATCTGAAAAAATCTGTGCTGAAAATACCAAACTCAACACCCTGCAAACCGAGCTACACCATGCGTTCAAGAAAGCCCAAGGTTATAGTGACTTAGAAATTAGCCAAAAACGCAGTGCGTTAGATAATGTACTCGTCCCTGAATCTCAAGAGACCCATGAATCTCGCTTGCGCGAGGCTGGTTTTAAGCAAAGCCAAATGTGGTTTCAATGCCTTAATTTTGCATCTTTTTATGCCGTAAAATGAAACTTTATCAAGATTTTTTTAAACTAATAGATGAGACTCCATTAATAGACGTAGCCACAGAACTGCAACAAAAAGTCGACTACGCATTTAACCAACGCAATAATGGCAATTTACAACGTTGGCGTGAGGCTTATGCCAATTTACCGGATGTCCAGACAAAGCATATTAGACTGGATACAAGCCATGTCAGCATTGGCAAGCAAACTGACATGACGCTGCAACAACAAGAACAGATACTGCAGCAACTTAAAATCCTGAAACCCTGGCGCAAAGGACCCTATAAACTCTTCGATATAGACATTGATACCGAATGGCGCTCAGATTGGAAGTGGGATCGACTAACACCGCACATCGCACCGCTAAAGAATAAGCTGGTACTTGATGTGGGTTGCGGCAGCGGCTACCACAGTTGGCGCATGGCGGGAGAGGGTGCAAAGTTAGTGATGGGCATTGACCCGTCATTGCTTTTCGTTATGCAATACCAAGCGGTAAAGAAATACGCACCGAATGTCCCGGTATTTGTATTTCCCTTTTCGCTCGAAGAAATGCCGAAAAATATCCCCTGCTTTGACAGCGTATTTTCCATGGGAGTCCTATACCATCGGCGTTCACCCATTGACCATTTGCTGTCATTGCAGAACTTACTTAAACCAAACGGTGAATTAGTCCTGGAAACCCTGATTATAGAAGGCGGAGAAAATCAGGTGCTTGTTCCCCGTGATCGTTACGCCAAAATGCGTAACGTCTGGTTTATTCCCAGCGTACCTGAACTGATAAAATGGGTGCAACGCTGTGGTTTTAAAAATGTTCGTTGTGTCGATATGAATCAAACGTCGATAAAAGAGCAACGAAGCACACCATGGATGAACTTTGAATCACTTGCTGACTTTCTGAACCCTGACAACCCTGATTTCACCACCGAAAACTATCCCGCACCTCGACGCGCTATTATTATTGCTAATAAATAAAGCAATAAGCTAAGAATCACCGATTGAAAGTTATAACTCACAATCGGAGTTCAAAGTTGAAAAAGAGCCACCTTCCAGCACCCATAGCGGCAAAACCTTACCGAGAGACGCCGTGAATAAGTCCATGTAGGCCAATCTACAAAGACAAGCTCATGGCTTAAGGCTTGAGCGGCCTTCCCAGATACTTCTTCATCGTACTTTAAATGACCGGATTAGTCTTGTCGCATAACCTTTTGGTTACTGAATTTGATCATACAAGGCTTGACGGCAGCATCCTTGCTGCCAACACTCTCTGTAAGGTTTTGCCGCTACGCGCGCTCTGATTACGGGAAATATTTTGAACTCCGATTATGAGTTATAAATTCCATTTAATAGCTGCTTGCAGTAAAATTCGCCGATGCCATCAATCATACTCAGTACACTCAACGCACGTTATATTCACTGCTCTCTCGGATTACGCTATTTATATGCAAATTTAGGCGAGAACCAATCACAGGCACAAATCCGTGAATTTGTAATCGATAAACGCCCAATAGATATCGCCGAACAGCTGTTAAGTGATTCGCCGACAATAATCGCCCTCGGTATCTACATCTGGAATATTGAGCAAACGACGGAACTTGTCAGGATAATCAAACAAGTTAGCCCAGCGACTATCATCGTGTTAGGGGGACCTGAAGTCAGCTATGAAAACCTGCTATTACCGATTTGCACAGCAGCAGATTACGCGCTGTCTGGTCAAGCGGATTTGCAGTTTGCCGAACTTTGCCAGCAAATATTACATGGCGAAAAACCTGTCGGCAAATTCATCAATTGTCCACCGCCAGCGCTGGACGCTCTACAATTGCCTTATACCTATTATACTGACGAAGATATTGCGAATCGGGTAATTTATGTCGAAGCCTCACGTGGCTGCCCATTCAAATGCGAGTTTTGCCTTTCTGCATTGGATAAAACGGCCGTTGCATTCGATCAACCAAGCTTTTTAAATGAATTAAACACACTTTACCAACGTGGTGCACGACAATTTAAATTCGTTGATAGAACATTTAATTTGAAAGTACAGGCAAGTATTAACATATTGGAGTTTTTCCTCAATAAACTACAAGATGATTTATTTGTTCACTTTGAGCTGATACCCGATCATTTGCCAGACAAATTAAAAGACGTTATTAAAAAATTTCCTGCTGCCGCATTACAGTTTGAAATCGGTATTCAAAGCTTCAATACTAAAGTACAACAGTTAATCAGTCGCAAGCAAAACAATGAAAAATCCGCACAAAATATCGCATGGTTGCGCGAGCAAACTCAAGCACACCTGCACACTGATTTAATCGTCGGATTGCCTGGCGAAGATATTAACAGCATTGGCGAAAGTTTTAATCGACTGGTTTCGCTAAAACCTCATGAGATTCAAGTGGGTGTACTAAAAAGACTCAAGGGAACACCCATTTTGCGGCACACGCAAGATTTCGAAATGCGATATAACCCGACTCCCCCATACAACATATTAAGCACCAGTCTCATTGATTTCCCGACGATGCAGCGCTTGTCACGCTTTTCACGCTACTGGGATATGATTGGAAACTCTGGTCGATTCAGCCATATTCTGCCTATAATTCTCGCCGATCAAACGTTCGATAATTTTCTCAAACTCTCGGACTGGCTATTTTCCCATACTGGACAAACCCATCGAATCGCCTTACCGCGTTTGTTTGAATTATTATTTACTTGCCTGACCGAACACTTCGATTTGCCAGAAGAAAAGATCACAGAGCTGCTCTGCATGGATCATGAAAAAACCGGGCTAAAAGGCCATCCCAGTTTTTTACCAACACTCACGATCCAATCAAGACCCTCACAGCAGAAAAAGAAAAATTTCGTGCCCCAACGGCAAGCCAGACATTTGGGGCACTAATCGAGACAGAGTATGATGATCCTAGATTCCGCAATTGAACGTTTACAGGTCAATATAACATTGTGAATTTATTGAATATATCAACTGCATCACGGCTCACCCTTTCGGTGAGTCACTGCAACCTGTATTGCACACCCTTTTGCACTGCTTTACTATATGAAATATTTCCCAAAGGGAACAACCATTTGGGAAATATTTCATTACGCAATTCAGCACAAAATGACGCACACTACAGGCTGCTCAACTGCGGATTCTAGGAT
>CALZHW010000008.1:25297-45214 GCA_945787125.1 uncultured Ectothiorhodospiraceae bacterium | reverse complement strand
CATAACAAGGGAAGAACCTGGGCCGGTAACTCGATCGTTCGAAGAAACCAAAGTAATATCTCTAACCTCATCACGCAACCTGTCATTTGTAAGAGACTCAATATGAGAAATGGGTCAGGCATGCATACTTGCACTTTAAATACATTAGCACAGGCCTGACACCTTTTCTGACACCTTTTTCTTCATAAAATTGGCTGAGTATATTGAAATTTTACACCGCCTTCGGGGCGATTCGATAAAGTAATAATCCCTCCGAGTCGTTGAGCGATTTCTTGACTGATGGCCAGTCCAAGACCGTTACCGGGCTCAGCATTACCTTGAGCGCGATGAAACGGCTCCATTATTTGGTCGAGTTCATGCTCAGGTATACCGATACCATTATCTTCCACGCAAAATACTGCCTTGCCCGCTTCAGCAAACAGGCTGACATCCACTTTACCGCCTGTAGGTGTGTAGCGAATGGCGTTATCAATGGCATTACGAATTAATTGGCTGAGACGTCCATCCTGATTCATTACTGTCATTGATTCTTTGCATAACATACCCAGATCAATTTGTTTGGCCTCAGCCAAAGGATGGAGATCTGCAATTGCATCTTGCACAATACGCTCAAGTGGCACCGCTTCTGTCGGGCTTTCATGGTCGCTTTGCAACCGTGCAAGATCAAGTAACTGACTCACCAACATACGTAATCGAGTCAATCCTTGCTGTAATAACTTCTGTCGTGCTTGCCGATCTACTTCTGTCGGGGCTTGTTCCACATTTTCCGCAAGCAATGACAGCGCCGTCACCGGAGTACGTAGCTCATGTGCTGCATCGGCAATAAAACGCTGCTGTTTTTGCATTGCTTGCTGAGTTCGTGTGAGTAAAGCGTTGATGGATAAAATGAACGGGGCAATTTCTTCAGGAATCGCCGTTTCTGGCAATGGTGCGAGCTGTGTGCCGTCGAGCTGATCAAGCTGGCTTGTGAGTTTCTTCAGTGGTTTGAGTCGGATGCGTATAATAAAATGAATCAGCAGCAGCATGAAAACAACCAGCAGCAAAATAGGAAAAAATACATTCATACTGCTAGCCCAGGCAATACTATCACGCAACTCTGTTTGCTGAGCAATGGCTAACCGCTCACCGGATGAAGACTTTGTCAACGCCAACACACGCCATTTTTCATCCTCCAGTTTCAGCGTTTGCAGGCCATCGGGAATATCGTAGGGAATCCTGGGAGTCGCCATTCTCGACTGACGGTTTAGCGTTTGAATAATGATGGTTTCTTCTTCATGATCTTGATGCCGCTGACTAGGGCTATCGTTTAACTGGTCTTTAATCACTAGTTTGGAAATTTCGCGCAACAGATTATCCTGAAGTTCGCGGGCTTCGAAAAAAGCCACACCACCAGACGCTATTCCTGCAATCAGCACCAAAACCAACGCACTCAGCATGATCCAACGGCTGAGTTCACGTTGAATAGAGTAGCGGTGTTTCATTTACTCACCATCCACCCTAGGCCTCTGACATTTTTGATCGCGGCTTTTCCGAGTTTCTTGCGTAAGCCGTGAATAATAAATTCTATAGCATTGCTGGCAACCTCTTCGTTCCAGCCATATATCTTTTCTTCCAACTCATCACGCGAAAGAATATTACCGGGTCGCAACATTAACGCATGCAATAGCGCATATTCCCTTGCGGATAAACTAAGCACCTGATCATTGCAAGTGACTTCCCGAGTAGCGGGATTGAGCACTAATAAACCATTGGACAACATTGGTTCTGCGACACCGTGGTCGCGGCGTACAACAGCACGCATACGTGCTTGCAACTCACCAATAGAAAAAGGTTTTACGAGATAATCATCAGCCCCGAAGTCTAACCCCTTGATCCGATCCTCAACCGCATCTCGTGCGGTAATGATAATGACAGGCACGGTATTTTTTTCACGACGCAATTCACGCAAGACATCAAATCCGTCTTTACCTGGCAAACCAAGGTCAAGCAAAATCAATGCATAATCTTCAGTCTTTGATACTGACAATGCTGTTGCACCGTCCTGCACCCAGTCAACGGCAAGCGCCGCATCATGCAGGGCTTGTTTTACCGCACCGCCAATCAGCGCATCGTCTTCTACC
Organism: uncultured Ectothiorhodospiraceae bacterium; assembly: GCA_945787125.1. Classification (GTDB taxonomy): domain Bacteria; phylum Pseudomonadota; class Gammaproteobacteria; order S012-40; family S012-40; genus CALZHW01. The sequence goes on along the minus strand of CALZHW010000008.1, from coordinate 43,094 downwards.
AGCAGAATACGCATCGTTTTATTTATCTACCACAGTGTATTCGCCATCAATCACCTTGCCTTTTGTAACGTTAGCCTTTGCATCTCTTGCGTTAACATTATTACTCGAACGTCGGACGACTGATTTTTTCAACGTCTTGCCTTGCATCCACCGACGCTTTAAAGCCACGAAGGGTGTCAGAACTATTGCAAACACTAATAAAAATAGCGTTAACATAAAACCTGTAAAAATTAAAAATATCCCCGCAATGTTCATGATAAACCTATTGCTAACTAAGCGCTGACTGCTTTGTTTATCATATCGAAAATCTTGAGTTTGCATCATATTACTCCTGGTAAAAGTTACCCGAATTATCCGGGTAACTTGCTTGTTGTATCCACGAATTTCAATTTAAAAAGGATAATTTAGTCGTCATCCTCCTCACGATCATCCTTATCAATCTTATTTTTCAGCACTTCACCGGAAATGGCATCAATCTCAAGATCGTATACTTGTTGATTGCTGGCGAGAATTTCGACTTCCCACAATGCTATCCCATCTTCATTTTCGAATTCCACACCGACTGCAGTACCAGGAACACTTTGCAGTGCAATTTCTAAAGCGCTGTTCAATGTAATGGTCGCTTCGGCGGCCGATTTCGCATCATTATCTGCTGAGTCTTTCGCTTGAACAGCATAGGCTGTTCCTGCAAGCCCACCGCTAATCAAAGCAGCAGCAACAATTGTTTTTAAGTGTTTCATATTTCTATCTCCATAAAAAGTTAAGTTATTAAGTACGCAATAATGTTTGCGTGATAAGGAGATTAGAGAAATAGACTTAGTTAAAACTTAGCTCATAATAATCATTAAAATGATTCGCGAGGCCGAGTTTGTAGTCATGATTTTGATTAAATGACGCGTCCACATTTTAAGAGATTGTTTTTTGATTTTCCAAACAAGTGCCAGCTAGAGGTGACCGAATCGTCCAGTCTACAATACCTCAAACTGGTTCAACTAATAAAAGACGATAAACACTCATTACCACGGCTGTATATTTCTCAAATTACAACAGTAGAATTTAGCAACTTAACGTCACAATAACGTCGCATTTCACTGGGAAAATAAGTTTGACAGTTTTATCGCCAAGCTTATTTCGGTCCATGTGCAAATGCCTGGTTAGACGCTACTTTTTATATAGTTTTCAATTAATAAAGCACCGTAAAATATGCCTAATATTACGATGTCGCCATTGGATTTGACGAGATAGGTGATTCGATAATGACCGTATAGAAGAATACGGATCTCTTCCACTTCATGTTCGTAAATATACCCTATGTTAGGTTGATCAAGTAGTAATTGAGCTTTATTGTAAATACCATTTATTACTTTTGCTGCGGCGTCTGGATTATTTTCTGATATAGGGTCAAATATTTTTATTAACTATTTTTCTGCTTCGCTCGTCCATACTATTTTTGCCATTCCCGTATTCTTTCCTTCATATCTTCATTAGAAATGACCGCACCACTTTTTTGGTCTGACATTCCCTTAATTATCATGCGCTTAAACGCTAATTCGCGTAGGATATCATCATAAGAGCTATCGTCTGGTTGACTTTCAAGTATTTGTTTTATCTGATCTTTTGCAGTAGACATACATCACCATTTTGTGAATTTATTTTCTAATTATAGTATTAATTGAAGTAGTAATGAAATCTCTCACGGTAGGAGCCCCTGTTACTAGCCCTCGCCCCTCGCAGGCAAGTCGACAAACAACAAACGAAGTGTGCGGTATTCTGTCAACTTGACCGATTGCCGGCAAGAGGTGACCGAATCGCCCGGTCTACAATAAACAACCATTTCTCCTCAATCAACAACCTATCAACAAAAATCAATTCCAGAATGGCTCATAGCGTCGACTTTTAGCACCACCACTCGGGACGCATGCCCTGATTTTCCCTGCTTTAATCGCATCCTTGATGATATTTGAAACCTGAGACTTATTATGTATGCACCTCTATACCAGAACGCTCGCGTATAGATGCGTTATTCATAGGCTCTCGATTCACATATTTGAGACTACAGTGCTGATACCATGCATCAAACCATACGATGCCGAAACAACCAAAGTTGCCTCGAATAGACCAACGATGAATCCCGGTATTGCCTTGCCGATAAGGATTTCAATGGGGCGTAACGAGGTTACCAGAGAGCCGGGGCAGGCATGCATACTTGAATTTTAAATAGATTAGCACAGGCCTGACACCTTTTTTACTTCGAGTAAAAACCCTGCCATCATTATTTTTCGTCTAAAGCGCTTGTTGTACACGAGGCAGACTAGTACAGCGTAAGGTAATCACCGGCCCTTGAATACCGACAATTTCCCCGATCGGCAGTGAGGCAGTTTTATTCATGCGATCCATTGGTGGTTATCCTTACTCTATATAACTGAATATTTATTTTATTTTTAAAGCTTGCCGTAACTTATCTAACTCATTTTCTAATGCTGGCGGAATAAAGGTGCCGGCTGAGCCAGAATAGGTGATTTCGATATACTCTTTGTATTCTTTATAACACCGTTTTGCGTAGGGATGATCTGGACTGGCAAGCACACATTGTTTTAAATAAATATCGGCTAAAGAGAAATAGAAATCATATCCAACCGAACGATCACAAATTGATAGCCAATAGAGAATAATAGGTATTTCTTCACTGGGAGGGTTTGTATTTAAATAATGATAAAGTTGACCACGCAACCAAACGCGAGATACTTCTTCCTGAGGTGTTGAGAAGAATTCAGCCGAAGCCTGGTCATCGTCTCCGATATATTGTGCCACATATTTTTTAAGAGTCGCGAAATCGACATGCTTCACGGTGGTAACACCACTTGATTTTAAAGATTTTAACCCGTCAATCCAACCTTCCAGCTGCTCTTTTGTCTCTTTAGTGTGGTCTGTTAGTTTTCGATACTCTGCCAGTTGTTTTGCAGCAACGCCCGGTGTATTGTATATTTGAGTATAAATTGTAATCAATCGTTGCATTGGAACTATTATATCTAATTCTGTTTTACGTGCCTCTGAGCGTAAATACTTATCAAAATACTTCACTGCTTGATTGTAGTCGCGACTTATATAGTTGAATTCAGCAAATGCAAAATCATCTTGAAAAAGCTGGCGCGTGACGCCAGAAAATAAGGTACGCAGACTATTGTCCTGCGTGTGACATGAAGCACAAATACTCCCTAAAGAATAAAGCCGCTTCCTGGTATACTCAATATTTTTTTTATTAAAGGAGCGTTCAGTTTTTGCCAAATGCTCCAAAACCAAATCATAAGATATCTGATATGTTGTAGACTTTAAGTCAATAAAGGGCTTGGCCTCTTTAAATAGTTTTGATAAACGCGTCACTGCTTCCTTGAGCTGATCTTCCTCACCACCATCCAGCTTTCGTTTAGCGACAATTAAAGGAAAAACATCAGACATCATTTTTCCAATCTCAGCCATGCTCTGATTTAAGTTTTTTTCAGAAAGCTCATCTGCCTTGACACTCCAGGTAAAAAAAATACTGAAAAAAACAAAAAACACGATCCAATTTTGGTGACTCATATTAGCTCCTACAAGCAAAAGTACACATTAAATAATTTCTGATTATAGCGGATTTAGGGGAGGGGTATCCTTTTGAAACTGTAAGGGTTTGTGCAAGAATCAATTCGCGAAAACAAATTCATGCAAAGAACTTACAATGGATACCCTTCATGAAGAAGCATACCCGGATTCATCGCGTAATAACAGAGTTATTCGCCTTCCTTTTGAGCAGGAAAACTACGCAACGATTGTGGCAAATTGCACGTTATTTCGAACCTCTCTTGATGTATTTATCCTGCAATATCCGGAATTTCTCCCCTCTGCCATCGACCAAGGTTATCGCATGAAAGATCGCCATATGCCTGCGAAACTAGACCTCATGTTTCGCAGCATCGACGTAGATTCGATCGCTTATTCCATTCGTCCCTCCTTTGTGCTACCGCATTTACGTAGCCTGACAGGTGATGCATCTAATGCGTTATCTTTAAGAAAATTCGATGTTCCCTTTTGGGCTATAGCACAGATATATGGTGAAACTGTGATGTACTGGTGGTACCGGCTACACAACGCCTTAGGACGTTTTAGTCTCGTGGGCACCACGATCAAAGATCCACTGTTACTGCCAGAGAATATCGCTGCTGATGAAAAACATACCAAACGCTTGGGCAAGAAAGTGCATGTCGTAACGGTGGTGGCTGATGAATGTATTTTGAGTGCAGGAGTGTGGAAGCAGGATCAGGCATGCATACTTGCACTTTAAATACATTAGAACAGGCCTGACACATTTTTTGTCTTGTTAATCATTTACAACTATATCCCGATTTAATATTATTTTTCTCAGTAATTCAATGATTTAATATTTTTATGTCTCGTTACTCTGGACAGATAAGCGTGGCAGTTAGATTATTAGTGATTTCACAATCTAGATCGTATTAATAATTGAGCATATTCGATATGATTCGCTCTACGGTAGCCTGGGTGCATTCTGAATATGCTAATCACCAAGAAACAAAGAAAAGATATAAAAAACCATGCATCAAACCATACGATGCCGAAACAACCAGCCGGCCAAAAATAAACATATCACCCCGATTACCGCCATGGGCCAAAGCTGGAGCATCAACAATTCAAACGGCATGCCTTCCAAAAACACACCGCGCAGTACTACTATAAAATAACGTAGTGGATTAATGTACGTGAGAGTCTGCACGGCGTCGGGCATGTTTTCGATGGGTGTGGCAAAACCGGAAAGGATGATTGCTGGCACCAAAAATAAAAACGCGCCCAGCAAAGCCTGCTGCTGAGTGGCGGCGAGGGATGAGATCATCAAACCCACACCGATGGCGGAAAGCAAAAACAGGAATATACCGCTGTAGAGAGTTAATCACTCACCGCGCAAGCAGAGTATGGGGTCTTGTTTCGTGCTAACACCAACATCGCACCCCCCTTAGTCAAATGACCGTCAAATGAAAAACTTTAAGCCGGTGTCATTCAAAACTACAGATGCAAGCCTGCTACTCAAACCCACTGTTGCGCGCGTAAACGCACAAACGCTTTTTCAATATGTTTAGCCTGCATCAGTTTCGCTTTGCGTCTATTCTTTCAGAATAATCGATCATAGATTATTAATTTCAATAGGCAGCCCTTCCTCAATCAACAAACCATCAACAAAATACATCCTTATAAATCAATGACTTACTACTATACTGCCACCAAAAAGCATGGCAAAATCAACAACCCATCAACAAAATCAATTCCAGAATGGCACATAGCGCCGACTTTTAGCACCAACACTCGGGTCGTATGCCCTGATTTTCCCTGCTTTAATTGCATCCTTGATAATATTTGAAGCCTGAGACTTATTATGCTCTTCTATACCAAAACGCTCGCGTATAGATGCGTTATTCATAGGCTCTCGATTCACATACTTGAGACAACAGTGCTGATAACAGGCCCTAACCTTGTCCTCAGTATCCATCTCTCTTAGTTCTTTATGTGCAAACAAAACAACACGAGTGTGATTGTCCGTTTGCTCAAATATAGGCGCTGGTAACTGATAGACCTCGATCTGGGTCACTACCTTATCAATCCCCGTTCCTCGTTCCTCACAAACCCCGATACGACGCATAAACGCGGCGAGAGCTTCATTTCTACTCTGTGGTGGAGTATCGAGAAAGCGTTGGGTATCCACCAGCGGCACACCAGGGTTGGTAATTTCCAATCGGCTTTCAAACAACTCGATTATTGGCCCGGTACCGGTCAACGTGAAATCCTGATGAATAATGGCATTCGCTACTAACTCACGCAATGCCAGCTCGGGATACATGGGGACTTCTGCACGAAAAGCTTTGCCGATCTCTTCGTTGGAAGGTAGCAATGTTTTAAGATAATCGATCAACCCTTCAAAACCTACGGCGTAACCTTTGTTACCCTCCAGTTCGCGCACCGTTTCCAACTTGGAATTTCCTTTATATAGCACCAGTCTAACTGCTTTACGAGCAAGCGCACCAAAATCCTGCAACCGTTTAGCAAATAGAATCGCGCCTAGATTAGTGACATGCCACTGGCCATTATCACTTTGCTGAATCAACTTATCCATCTCCAACGCTGCCAGTATGCCTTTCCGCCCCTCGGGTAACGGCTGGTCGGTTAAATCAAAATAGGCAGGATAATCGAGCCGTTTTAATACCTCATCTTCAGGCACATTTTCCGCGGCCATCTGTTTTTCAAAGGGTATACGGTCAAACACCCTCCACAAGGCTCGCTCTTTTTCCGGGAATTCGCGCAATTTTTTCTTGTATGAACCAACACGAATAAATTCTACACCATCAAACTGCACTGGCGTATGACTAGCCGCCTGAATTTCCATAATCACTACCGACTTTTCGTTGTCAGTAGGAAACTCAAAAAATTGAAAGTGAATCTTGGGGCTAATTTTCTGTAACAGCCAACTCTCTAATTCTTGTTGTTTATAAGTAGTATTAGCGGGTTTAAAGCCTGTGCCAATCACCTCATGGCTATCGTTATCTACTCCCCAAACCATATAGCCGAATTGTTTACCCTTTAACGCCGCGCCATTGGCCAGTGCAGATATATACTCACCCGTCTTTAACGGATCATTATTATGTTTAAACTCCACCCACTCGGTTTCATTGGGCAGCTTGAGCAACTCCCGCAGCAGTGATAGCAGATATTCGTGTGTTCGTTCCAGCGTCATGCAACTGCCTCTGTGCTTTGTGTTTCGCCTTTAGTCAACTCAGGCATTTGAATTTTCCCCGCCACAACACTTAACCCGGATAATTCATAAAATAGCCGGGCTAAGTTTATTGTGAATAACTTTTTCTTTACTGGCTTCCAACAAGGTATCCAAACGGTGCAATACCGCCATGAGTAAGATAACATCACAATATTTTCCGCGAACATAAACATCGCGCAAGCAGTCGTCCGCTACTGACCAAATTAATGAGGCAAGTTTGTTGTGTACTGCGAAATCCACTCACTACTTCCTTTTAAATTCAATAATTACTCGCTCGCTTATTGAGCAAATATCTTATTGGTTTTGTAGTGATCTTATCACAATGTAGGTAGTGTAAATAAGGAACGAAGGAAAGACGTAAAAAACCATGCATCAAACCATACGATGCCGAAACAACCAACCGGCCAAAAATAAACACGTCACCCCAATCAACGCCATAGGCCAAAGCTGAGGCATCAACAATTCAAACGGCATGCCTTCTAAAAACACACCGCGCAGCACTACCATAAAATAACGCAGTGGATTAATGTACGTAAGAGTCTGCACGGCGTCGGGCATGTTTTCGATGGGTGTGGCAAAACCGGAAAGGATGATTGCTGGCACCAAAAACAAAAACGCACCCAGCAAAGCCTGCTGCTGAGTGGCGGCGAGGGATGAGATCATCAAACCCACACCGATGGCGGAAAGTAAAAACAGGAATACACCGCTGTAAAGCATCAACAACTCACCACGCAAAGGTATCTCAAACCAAAATACGGCTATCAAGATTATCAAAGTTGCCTCGAATAGACCAATGATGAATCCTGGTATTGCCTTGCCGATAAGGATTTCAATGGGGCGTAACGGGGTTACCAGCAATTGATCGAAGGTGCCCTGCTCTCGCTCGCGCGCGACTGACATTGCCGTTACTAGCATAGTCACTAACAACGTCAGGAGGCCAACAATACCGGGCACAAGAAACCAACGACTTTGCAAATTGTCATTAAACCAGGCGCGGCTTTGCAAGTAGACAGGCGGTGACGCCCTGCCATGTTGCTGCGCCCATTGTAAATTAAAATCCGTGACAATACTGCGAGTATAATTGAGCACGATCGACGCTGTGTTAGAGTTTCGGCCGTCCACGATGACTTGTACAGGCGCTGGCTCGCCCAAAACGAGTTTGCGTTTAAATTGCGGTGAGATGTGAATCACCAGCATCACCTCCCTGGCATCAATCAAGGGCTGGATTTCTCTGCTGTCCGAAATATCCGTCGTCTTTTGAGAATTCGGTGAGCTTTCAAAATGAGCAATTAATTCGCGCGAAGCACTGCTACTATCTTCGTTGTAAACCGCAAAAGGAACATGATTAAGATCAAAAGTCGCCGCATAACCAAACACTAACAACTGAATCAAAGGCGGTACAACCAGCACGACACGGGTTTTCTTGTCCTTGAACAGGGCAAGAAACTCCTTGCGTATTAATGCGATGATACGATATAGCATACTCACTCCAAACGCTTACGGGATTTACGCCACACCAGTACAAAAAAGACGATTGCCATGAGTAACAGCGCCAAGGCATTGGGCAGAATCACCGACCACACATCACCTGCCAGAAACAGGGTCTGCAGTAGCGCCACGAAATAACGTGCCGGAATAATATGAGTAATGATTTGCACCACTGTTGGCATGCTGGCGATTTCAAAAATAAAACCGGAAAGCAAAAAGGCGGGCAAGAATGTAACAATGATCGCTACCTGAGCTGCGAGAAACTGATTTTTTGTTACCGTGGAAATCAACATTCCCATGCCCAGTGCCACCAGGAGAAACAGCGACGACCCCAACCATAACACCCAGAACGACCCTCTTAACGGCACATCGAATAAGTACAGTGCCATGACCACCGATAACAACATGCTGCCGGTTCCCAGCACAAAGTAGGGAATCATCTTGCCTAACATCAATTCAGTAATGGAGACCGGTGTAACCATCAACGCTTCGAACGTACCACGCTCCCATTCACGAGCCACCACCAGTGCCGTCAATAGCGCACCGATTAACGTCATGATGATGGCGATTAATCCCGGCACTAAAAAATTTCGGCTACGCAATTCACTGTTAAACCAAACACGCTGCTCCACCTGCACGGGTACATCCAATGTGCCACCGCGCATTTCCGCTTGATGTTGCAACCAGGTTGACCAGACACCGTTGACATAACCCAGCACCAGCCTGCCAGTATTTGCATTAACGCCATTGACGATGACCTGCACCGGTGCCCCGCCTGCATGACGCAGGTCGCGACCAAAATCAGCACGCAAATGCACAATACCATCAACCTCACCGGCCAACAGCGCAATCTCAGCGTGCTGCATGTTGCGCAATGTAATTGGTTTGAAATAATCCGTTGCGTAAAAGGCACTACTGAAAGAGGCTGTGTCGGCGCTGGGCTGATCAATCACCAAAGCAACAGGGACATTTTTAGCGTCTAGTGAAACACCGTAACCAAACAGCAGCAATAACACGATAGGCATGACAAAGGCGATAGCGATACTGCTGGGATCACGTAGAATTTGTAAAAATTCTTTGCGTACCAGCGCCCGTAAACGCATTGTACTGCCGCCGCGCGTCATGCCTGCAACTCTGTTGATGGCTGAATGAGCCGAATAAAGGCGTCTTCTAACGTCGGCGTTGGTTGGCTGACGGTTTGCGCTTTGGTTTTAATCTCCGCCGGTGAGCCGAGAACCAGGATTCTGCCCGCCGCCATAATGGCAAGACGATCACAATACTCCGCCTCTTCCATAAAATGCGTGGTCACCAGTACCGTCACACCCTGCTCTGCCAAGGTATTAATACGCCGCCAGAATTCACGCCGTGCCAGTGGGTCGACGCCGGAAGTCGGTTCATCTAGAAACAGGATTTCTGGCTCATGCAACAATGCACAAGCCATTGACAAGCGTTGACGGTAACCCAGTGATAGCGCATCACTGTTGCTATCTACTTCGGACGCCAGACCAAACTCCTGTAATGCCCAATCGATTCGGCTCTGACGATGGACACCGTTTAAACCATAGGCACTGCCAAAAAAACGCAAGTTCTGGATTACACTGAACTGCCCATAAAGAGAGAAGCGCTGAGACATATAACCAATCCGCGCCCTTGCAGTAGCAGCGGCCTGATGCAAATCTACTCCGGCGACACTTGCACGCCCACTGCTCACGGGTAATAAACCGCAGAGCATACGAAATGTCGTCGTTTTACCTGCGCCATTAGCGCCCAACAAACCAAATACTTCACCGCGGCCAACATTAAAACTCACACTGTCCACAGCAACAAATTTACCGAAACAACGTGTTAAGTCCTGCACCTCGATCGCGGCACCACCTGTTATCGGTTTCACAGATGTGTGACTGTCTGACACTGGATACTTTGGCGTATTAATCCCCAGCATCTCGACAAAACTATCCTCAAAACGCGGTGGCACTGCGCTCAACTCAACACCTTCAATGCCCAGCAGCATGTGTTTGACATCAGGTGGTTCATGGTTTGTCATTACCAGTCGCACATGTTCACCCTGAATGAGCGCATCCAGCACACCAGGTGCGCGACTGAGCCGCCGCTGAAGTTCGCGTTTGGTTAAACCTGTCGCGGACAGTGAATAGGTACGACCCTTAAGTCGGTTACTAAATTCAGCGGGCGGCCCCTGACTCAACAGCTTGCCTTCATGCAATAACAATACTTCGGCGCAGCGTTCTGCTTCATCCAAATAGGCTGTGCTCAGCAATACGCTCATCTGAGTACTTTCTACCTGGCGTTCGATGATCGCCCACAATTCCCGCCGTGACACTGGGTCGACTCCAACGGTCGGCTCATCCAGCAACAACAATTGTGGCGAGCGCACTAACGTGCAGGCCAACCCCAGCTTTTGTTTCATACCACCCGACAACTGCCCGGCCAAACGGCGGGTAAAAGTTGCCAAGCCCGTCATGTGCATCAGTTCTGCATAACGACTCGGTCTCTCGGCCAAGGGCAGGCCTTGCAAATCCGCATAAAGATCAAGATTCTCCTGCACACTCAAATCTTCGTACAAGCCAAAACGTTGCGGCATGTAACCGAGCATCGCCTGAATGGCGAGTGCTTCTGTCGCCACGTCCCGCCCCAGCACTTTCATTTGCCCACTATCCGTCAGCAACAAACCCGCGGCCAGACGCATTAAGGTGGTTTTACCTGCACCGTCTGAACCAATGAGGCCGGTGATACAACCCAGTGATATCCGGGCACTAATACCATCCAACGCTTGAATAATACGTTTGCCACTCGTGAAGGTTTTACTGACTGCGTTCAATTCCAGTGCGGCTTCCGTAGAATTATTTTCATCACGATCACGCATCGCTGTTTTCATTTCAGCGCATCACAAGGTTCGCTGCTCAGTGCCTCGTTTTTTTGGTCAAGACGAATCTGCACTGTCACTGGCATGCCAAGGCGCAGTTCACCTTGAGCATCGCAGACAAAAACTCGCAACTGATAAACCAACTGGGTGCGAACCTCCTTTGTCTCAACAGATTTGGGAGTGAACTCCGCCGTTGGCGAAATATAACCAATCCAACCCTGGTAAGTTTTATCAGGGAAACTGTCAGTGCTTACTTCCGCGCGCATGCCCGGACGTACCCGCCCCAGATCGGGGCCAGCAACATAACTGCGCACCCACAGCGGATCAGTCAGCGCCAGCGTGTAAAGTGGCCGTTGTGGCGATGCCATGTCACCCGGCTCAAGAATTCGATCACGGATAATGCCATCCGCGGTAGCATACAAACTCGCATCCTCAAGATTGTGACGAGCAAGGAAAAGCTGCGCCTGATACGCCTTGAGTGCGGCCTGAGCAGCGGTAATATCCTCAATACGTGGCCCTTGTTTCATAAGAGCCAAGTTATCAACTGCGGCCTTGCGCTGGGCACGGGCGGCCTCAAACTTGGCTACTGCGTGATCCACCTCCTCCGGCGAGACCTGCTTTTGTTTTAGTAATTTAGTCAGTCGCTCCAGTGTTGTTCCGGCATCATGCTCGAGTGCCTGGGTCGCGATTAGCTGGTTTTCTGCCTGACTTATCTCTTCTGGTCGGCTACCCGCCAGCAATCGATCAACTACTGCCTGCTGCCCCGCCAATTGCGCTTCGGCATGCGTCACCTGCGCCTCCAAACGCTGAGTATCCAACACTGCCAACAATTCACCTTTAGCAACATGCGCGCCTTCTTGCACCAACATATGTGCGATACGCTCGCTACCATTAATTGCCAACTCCACTTCACGAATGTCAACATTGCCGTATAACACCAAGAATTGAGCATCCGCCTGCGGTTGACTATCCCGCCACCAGAAGGCGACGGCAATAACCATCAGCACTAATAATGCAGTACCAACAATAATTCTTTTCTTTGGCATATTCGCCCCCGCCAATATATGACTCACTACAGTATAACTGTCACCAACTCAACAATGTGCAACCTGAGTTACAGTTAAGCCAGGTAATTCAGTTTATGATGTCAGTACACGAACAAAGGTTGATACCCTATGAGTTCATGCTCATCATTTTCTGTTAGCAAACAGCTTATATCATAGTGTCAGGTTTGTACGAGATTGATCCGTGGCCTAACGAGAGACGTCAAGATGGATACTTTACTTTCAAGACATTGGCATCATTTACCGCAAGATGAAATCGAAACGTTGCTTGAGTCGAACGCTTCCCATGGGCTCGATACGTTTGAGGTGTCTCACCGGCAGACGCATTTCGGGCCGAATCGCCTCACGCTCAAAAAAGGCAAAAACCCCTTGGTTTTATTTCTGCTGCAGTTCCATCAACCGCTTATTTATATTTTGTTGGGCGCGGCGGCGGTCACCTTTGCACTACAAGAGTGGGTCGACAGCGGTGTCATTTTCGCTGTCGTATTGGTCAATGCTGTTATCGGCTACATCCAGGAAGCCAAGGCATTAAAAGCCATTAAAGCATTAGCCCATGCAATGGAAGGTACGGCGATAGTCGTGAGGGCAGGCAAAAAAGAAAAAATCTCTGCCTCCGAATTGGTTCCAGGAGATCTTGTGCTGCTGCAATCGGGTGATAAAGTGCCTGCCGATTTGCGATTATTACGTTGTCGGGAGCTTCGGATCGATGAATCAACGTTAACGGGCGAGTCTGTGCCAGTACAAAAACAGCCGGAACAACTGGCGCCAGAAACAGCGCTTGCCGACCGCAGCAACATTGCTCATTCGTCCACCCTGGTGACCTATGGCACTGGTGCAGGAGTGATTGTCGCGATAGGTGACGGCACAGAAATTGGGCAGATCAACGAGCTAATCGCCAGCGCGGCAACGCTGGCAACACCGCTGACTAAAAAAATTGCACATTTTAGTGGTATCTTACTGTGGGTCATCTTAGGTTTGGCAGGTTTGACTTTACTGGCGGGCTGGTTTCACGGCACGCCCCTGCTCGATACCTTTATGGCGGCGGTGGCATTGGCTGTAGGTGCGATACCCGAAGGATTGCCAGCGGCAATGACCATCATGCTGGCGATCGGTGTGAACAAGATGGCGCGACGTCATGCCATCATCCGCAAGATGCCGGCGGTTGAAACGCTGGGCAGCACGACGGTTATCTGTTCAGACAAAACCGGTACGTTGACTCAAAATCAGATGACAGTGCTACAGCTTTGTACAAGCGGTCAATGTTATGCGTTCACGGGCGTCGGTTATGCGCCCCAGGGCGAGGTTCAACTTGATGAATCTGTCATTGACTCGGCCGCGCGCCCCGCCCTGATGGAGTGCCTGAAGGCTGGGCTGTTATGTAATGACTCACGTCTGATCGACAACGATGGGCAGTGGGGCGTAGAGGGTGATCCCACCGAAGTTGCATTGATCACTGCCGCCGCTAAAGCAGGGCTTTCCCGCGAGGTGTTGGAGCAAGACTTTCCTCGCACCGACACACTGTCGTTCGAGTCCGAGCATCAATACATGGCAACGTTGCATAATAGTGGATCAGAGGCAGCGACGATTATTTATTTAAAAGGTTCGGTTGAACGTGTCTTAGCTCGCTGCTGCGATGCCTATATCACAGATTCTGAATCCGGCTCGCTGGATCTGGCCGCCATTCACCGTGAGGTAGAAGAGATGGCCACCAAAGGGCTGCGAGTGCTGGCATTTGCCCGCAAGGTTCTTACCACCCCCAGTCAATCGGTCAGTCATTCTGATGTGGCTGATGGCCTGACCTTTCTGGGTTTGCAGGCCATGATGGATCCACCGCGACAGGAAGCAATTGCCGCCGTTACTGCCTGCCAAAAGGCCGGCATACAGGTCAAAATGATCACTGGAGACCATTTAGCTACCGCCGCCGCAATTGCTCGCCAGATAGGCTTAAACGGCACCGCTGAAAACGACCGGGACAATTTTGCGATCAATGGACATATGCTCTTACAGCTGGCTGATCGAGAGCTGCTGGAGGTTGCTGAGCGAGCATCGGTTTTTGCCCGGGTCTCGCCCGAACAGAAGCTACGCCTGGTGGAAGCTCTGCAGGCCAGAGGCCATGTAGTCGCCATGACTGGTGATGGTGTCAACGATGCCCCTGCACTCAAGCAAGCAAATATTGGCGTTGCCATGGGCATGGGCGGCACCGAAGTGGCCAAAGAGGCGGCAGACATGGTACTCACCGATGACAATTTCTCAACTATCGAAGCGGCTGTAGAGGAAGGCCGCGCGGTGTTCGACAACCTGGTCAAATTCATCACCTGGACTCTGCCCACCAATATCGGCGAGGGATTGGTAATACTCGTTGCTGTATTTGGCGGTCTCACACTCCCCATCACACCGGTGCAGATTCTATGGATTAATATGACTACAGCTGTATTGCTTGGCCTGATGCTCGCTTTTGAGGGCAAGGAACCAGGTATCATGGAGCGTCCTCCGCGACAGCCGCAGACACCGATAATCACCCGAGAACTTGGTATTCGTATCGGTCTGGTAAGTCTGATGTTATTGCTTGGTGCTTTTGGTCTGTTTGAATGGATCCTGCTGCAGGGTAGGAGTATCGAGGCGGCACGCACCGTCGCCGTCAATATGTTCGTGTTTGGCGAACTTTTCTATTTATTCAATTGCCGATCGCTACGCTATTCAATGTTCAAGCTGGGTATCTTTTCCAATCACTGGCTTATCCTCGGTGTGATCATAATGGCTTTGGCGCAAGTCTTGTTTACATACTCGCCGGTAATGAATCGATTGTTCGGCAGTGCACCAATGGGATTGACAGAATGGGCATGGGTGTTCGCCGGCAGTTTTTTAATCTACACGGTAGTGAGTATTGAGAAATGGCTGCGGCGGCGCGCTGACGCTAAGCCGCAAAATTAATGGACATATTCCCCAACCGCTTTACTGCGATTACCAGCAGAGTAGGCGAATAATGTGATCATTTTACTGACCAAATCTAGCGTTACCTTTTTCTTATTTGTTGGTAACTATTCAGCATAACCCAAAACTGGTTCACTTTCTAAGTCTTTAGAGCTGGCAAAGACGAACATTAGTAAAATTTACTATCTAAAATATCGAGAATGGGTGACAGTTACGGCTGCGCTGATTTCATGTTATGGAACTAACCAATGAAAGCACTGAAAATAAAAATTCACTGGCCCAGTATCGTTTCGCGAGGACTTCTATTCTCGCTTATATGGTGGTTTCTCACCGATGGTGCCGCAGCATCCTGGTGGATCGGCGTACCGGCGGTATTGCTTGCAGCAACTGTCAGCACTGTGCTGGTTCCACCTGTACCCCTGGCTTGGTTCGAACTTCTAAGGTTCGTGCTGTTTTTCCTCACGCGCTCCCTGCTAGGTGGTGTGGATGTGGCTCGGCGCGCCTTTCAACCCAACATGCCCATCAACCCTGATTTAGTCGAATATTCACTGCAGCTACCACCGGGCCTACCGCAGGTATTCATGGCCAATATAGTCAGTCTACTACCAGGCACATTGTGCGCCTCGCTTCATCAGAATGTATTGAAAGTCCATGTACTGGACAAACAAACAGATTTTTTAACAGAACTCAAGACGGTCGAACAACATGTAGCACGGATACTCAATCTATCCTTGCATAATCCATAAGAGAGATACTTAAAATGAAAAGATTCAACAACATTCTTTGTGTAGTGAACCCCGGGGAGGCTGGCAAGCCTGCCCTGGAGCGCGCTGTTAAATTAGCGGAAAACAATCAGGCCAGCCTGATGGTCGTGGGTGTTGTCGAACGTATCAGTGCCGGCACCGGGAAGTCGGAGAACAGTCCAAATCCCACCGATCTGCAAGCTGCGCTGGTGAATGATTATACGCAAGTGCTCGAAACTCTGGTCGAGCCTTACCGTAAAAGGATCGCTATGCAAATCAGTGTACTGCCGGGCACACCTTTTCTGGAAATCATCCGCGAAGTATTACGCAACAAGATTGACCTGGTCATCAAAATACCGGAAACCCAGGATTGGCTGGATCGGTTGTTTGGCAGTGACGATATGCACCTGCTGCGCAAGTGCCCCTGCCCGGTGTGGTTGATCAAACCAAAGGCACCGAAATCCTACCAGCGCATCCTGGCGACGGTTGATGTAGAGGACAACTATTCAGAGGCAGAGTTGAAATCACAACGTGCTTTGAACCGGCAGATTCTTGAAATAGCCAGCTCCCTGGCATTATCCGACTTTGCCGAATTGCATATCGGGCATGCCTGGGTGGCGACCGCCGAGAGCGCCATGCGTGGCCCGTTTATAAATGCACCTAATGAGAAAATTACTACCTATGTCGAACAGATCAGGCGGCAGCACGAAGCCGGCCTAGATGCACTGATGGGTGAGGTGACCTCCGATCTGGGGCAGGAAAGTCTGAATTATCTCAAACCCCGAACACATCTGGTGAAGGGATATGCCAACAAAGAGATTCCAGCGCTAGCGAAACGAATCGAGGCTGATCTTGTTGTGATGGGCACGGTGGCCCGCACCGGCATTCCCGGATTCATCATGGGCAATACTGCGGAGACGATTCTGAATCAGATCGATTGCTCCGTGCTTGCAATCAAACCACCCGGCTTCGTCACACCGGTCACATTGGAGGGGTAAGCACCTGTGCAAACCCTTTACTTTACATTGGCACTGTTTCTGCTGCTGAACCTCGGCGCTGGCATGTGGCGCGTACTGCATGGTCCGACCGCCGCTGACCGCATGCTGGCTGCGCAATTATTCGGCACCACTGCAGTGGCTGTGCTGTTGCTGCTGGCGCAGGCAACGGACAACGCGGCCCTGCGCGATGTGGGGCTGCTGTTTGCCCTATTGGCTGCAGTGACGGCGGTGGCTTTTGTGCGGCGTGCCTGGCCGAACCGGGAGGCAAAACATGATCCTGATTGACTACATTTCGACGATACTGCTGCTCGCTGGGGCTATTTTCTTTTTAGCCGGCACTCTGGGCTTATTGCGTTTCCCCGATGTTTATACCCGCCTGCACGCCCTGACCAAAGCAGATAACGTCGGCCTGGGTCTAATGGTGGCAGGACTCGCCCTGCAGGCGGAATCATTGGCTGCAATAGGTAAGCTATTGCTAATTTGGGCCTTGGTATTACTCGCCGGGGGCAGCGTGGCTCACCTGGTCGCCAGCGGGGCATTAAAAAGAGGAGTTCCCTGGTGGAAACGGTGACACTGTTGACCTGGATGTTCGATGGTCTGCTGGGGTTAGGCTTGTTGTGGTTAGCCTGGCGGGCACTGACCTGTCCGGAACTCTTTAAAGCCATTGTGTTGTTCATCGCTTTTGGTCTGTTGATGGCGCTGGCCTGGGTGCGCCTTGATGCGCCGGATGTGGCGCTGGCGGAAGCCGCCATCGGCGCTGGACTGACCGGTGCCCTGCTGATGGCAGCCTTGGCGCGACTTCAGAATATCAGCATCGTCGCGCCTAACGGCAATGACGCTCAGTCACACCCTCATAATGCTTCAAATGACGAACCTAA
>CALZHW010000008.1:0-25197 GCA_945787125.1 uncultured Ectothiorhodospiraceae bacterium | reverse complement strand
TTGCTGATCCTGGTGGCCGCTTATTTGCTGTGGGTCGGCGCTCATGCCCCCGGCGGTGCTTTTCAGGCGGGGTCGGTGCTGGGCGCGGCGGGAGTGCTGCTACTGTTAGCGGGTTGGCGTCCCCACGCTGGCCTGATGTCTTTACCTCTGCGGCTAATGTTAGTGGCAGGGCCTGGCATATTCGTAGCGATGGCTGCATTACTTTATATGTTACAAGGAAGGTTGTTGGAATTTCCTCCGGCGCAGGCAGGCATTTTGATTTTGTTGCTTGAGACTGCAGCGACGGTCTCAATTGGTGTAACGCTAGCCGCCCTGTTCTTGGGTAGCCGTCCCCGAAGTCATAAGGATCAAAAATGAGCACCGCATTTCTTTATGCCCTGGTCGGCATGGGGCTGTTTTCCCTTGGGCTGTACGCCCTGATCGTACACACCCACCTGCTACGTAAGATACTGGCACTCAATGTGATGGGCAGCGGCGTTTTTCTGGTGTTAGTAGCCCTGGCAAAGCGTACCGGGGAAATACAACCGGATCCAGTACCCCATGCTATGGTCATCACCGGCATCGTGGTGGCCGTATCGGCCACGGCGCTGGCGCTCACCTTGACGTTGAAACTGAATGAGGAGACCGGGCGCGCCGAACTTCCCGATGAGCAGCGAGAGTCTCACTAATGGGCGCGATGTTCACAACTATTCCATGGGCCAGCGCCCTTATCCTGCTGCCGTTGGCGGGGGGCATGATCTGCTTTCTTTGGCCACGGATGGTTAATGCCCTCGGATTGATTACCGTCTTCGCTACCGCTCTGTCGGTCATCGGCCTGGGTTGGCAGATAATAAATGACGGTGTCTATCATCATCCTATAGGTGGCTGGGGCGCGCCGCTAGGCATTGATCTATATGCCGATGGTCTAAGCCTGTTGATGCTCTCGATGACGGCGCTGGTGGGAATCTGCATCAGCATCTATTCGACGGCATATTTCAAGCGCGAGCATACGACTCGGTTCTGGCCGCTGTGGCTATTCCTACTGGGGGCATTGAATGCCTTGTTTCTTTCGGCCGATATTTTTAACGTTTACGTCACCTTCGAATTAATGGGCCTAGCGGCGGTTGCGCTGGTAGCACTGGCGGGCGGCCGAGATGCGCTCGGCGGAGCCATGCGTTACCTGCTGGCAGCATTGCTGGGCTCACTAGCTTATCTGCTTGGCGTTGCGCTGCTTTATCATGGCTTCGGCACTGTGGATATCGCGTTGCTGAGTCAACGGGTTGAGCCTAGCCCCGTTTTGTGGGCGACGCTGGGTTTGATGAGCGCTGGTTTACTGCTTAAAACGGCGTTATTCCCGCTACATTTCTGGCTGCCGCCCGCGCATGCCAGCGCTCCGGCACCGGTGAGTGCGCTGCTGTCGGCGCTGGTGGTCAAGGCCTCTTTTTATATCCTGCTGCGTTTGTGGCTAGAGATATTCGAACCTGTCGTTGATGACAAAAGTGTTGCTTCATTGCTAGGTCTGCTTGGCGCCGCGGCGGTAATCTGGGGCTCTGTGCAGGCCTTGCGCCAGACCCGACTAAAGCTGCTTATTGCATATTCCACTGTGGCACAGATTGGCTATTTGTTTCTGGCGTTTCCGCTGGCTGCTGCCGCCGGTGTAACGGCCTGGAGCGCGGCTGTTTATTTAGCGGTTTCTCACGCGCTGGCCAAGGCGGCCATGTTTCTGGCCGCCGGCAATCTAATTCACTTCGGCGGTCATGATCGTATTGCCGACCTGGATCGGGTGGTACAGCGTTTACCGCTCACTGCAGGCGCCTTTGCGCTGGCCGGGGTGAGTATCATGGGTCTACCGCCAAGCGGTGGTTTTATCGGCAAGTGGCTGATGCTTGAGGCAGCCTTAACTCAGGAACGATGGGATCTCGTGGCGGTGATGATCCTCGGTGGATTGCTGGCAGGGGCATATATTTTCAAAGTCTTGGGCTACGCTTTCACCCAGGCTGATATCACACACGAATCGAAAACGGTGCCCGCCAGCATGGAATGGGCAGCACTGTTGCTTGCGATGGGGGCCATACTGCTGGGATTTCTGGCTGTTCCTGTATTGTCGTTGGTGGGTATCGGTGATCCATTCGGCGTAAGTGAGGTCAGGCCATGAACTGGGATGCCTGGCTTCCCCTGCTGGTAATTTTAAGCTCTTTACTGCCGGGTCTGATCATCTTCGCTCTGGCAGAGGAGAGAGTGCGTCTGCGCACTGTGCTCAATCTGTCAGGCGCGCTGATTAAACTCGCCCTGGTGGGCTGGATGTTGTGGGGCGTTTACAACGGAAATCATTATGAAACACGGCTGGCACTATTGCCAAACCTGGATCTGGTGCTACGGGCCGGCCCGCTATCGCTGTTTTTCGTCACTTTGTCTGCGGTACTTTGGATGGTCACAACTGTCTATGCCATCGGCTACCTGGAAGGCTCACCTCACCGCAGCCGTTTTTTTGGTTTTTTCAGCCTGTGCGTCACTACTACCGTTGGTGTAGCCCTCGCCGGCAATTTGATCACTTTTTTGCTGTTCTACGAGCTGCTTACGCTGGCCACCTATCCGCTGCTGGTGCATCGCGGCACCGAGGCGGCGCGCCGAGCAGGACGAACCTATCTTGCCTACACCATCTTCGGCGGTGCCTTGCTGCTGCTGGGCACAGCGTGGCTATATTCTATAACGGGCACTCTGGAATTCGCCCCACAGGGAGGATTTCTTAATGGCATAGGCAAAGAACATCATCCCGCCCTAATCATCATCTTTATCCTATTAATTGCAGGATTTGGCGTGAAGGCGGCGCTGGTGCCACTGCATGGTTGGCTGCCTAAAGCTATGGTCGCCCCAGCGCCGGTCAGCGCGCTGCTGCATGCGGTGGCGGTGGTAAAGGCCGGCGCATTCGGTATCGTGCGCGTGGTCTATGACGTGTTCGGAGTCGAGTTTGCCGCCGATCTGGGGGTCACCGGCCCGCTGGCCTGGCTAGCGGCGTTTACGATTATTTATGGTTCGTTGCGCGCTCTGTTCCAGGATGATCTGAAGCGCCGGTTGGCCTTTTCCACAGTCAGTCAGGTATCCTACATCACCCTGGGCGTTGCCATCGCCGGACCGATTGCCACCATCGGCGGCGTGGTACACCTGGTACATCAGGGTTTGATGAAAATCACGCTGTTTTTCTGCGCCGGCAATCTGGCTGAGACCCTGGGCATCCACAAAATCAGCGAGATGAACGGCGTAGGCCGACGCATGCCTTGGACCATGGCGGCTTTCACCATCGGCGCCTTCGGCATGATCGGTGCCCCACCGATCGCCGGCTTTATCACTAAATGGTACCTGGGTCTGGGGGCACTAGAGGTGGGTCAGGATTGGGTGATCTTTGTGCTGGCCGGCAGCAGCCTGCTTAATGCAGCCTATTTTCTGCCGATTCTACATCGTGCCTGGTTTCAGGAGCCGCCAGATGCCTGGCCGGAAGAACACAACTTTGGTCGCAAAGAGACGGCCTGGGCATTATTGTTACCGCCCGTGTTGACGGCTATCCTGGCACTGGCAGTAGGGTTGCTGGTGACGCTGCCTTTCAGTCCATTGGAGTGGGCGAAGCTAATTGCCGCACGGGAGTTCTACCAGCCATGAACGCAGATATCTACGCTATATTGCTGTTGCTGGTTGTGGCCTGGCCACTGCTGCTGGCCATACCGGCATTGCACTCGCGCCTACCCTGGTCTCGTCACCTGGCCATCATACCCGCCGCGATGTTAACAGTATTGCCGGGTGATGCTTCCCTGGAATTATCCTGGCTACTTTTCGGAACGGGATTTGCCGTTAATAGCGAAACCCGCTGGATTCTGCTGATGACCGTGGCAATTTGGTTCACCGCCGCGACGCTCTCGAAACCTTCAATGCGCGATCATGGAAATCACGCAACTCCATTCTTTTTTCTAACTCTGACTGGAAACCTGGGCGCCATTTTGGCAACCGACCTGATTAGCTTCTTCAGCTTTGCGACGCTAATGGGCTACAGCTTTTACGGACTATTGATCCAGGACAGTAATGATGAAGTAAGGCGTGCCGGTCGTCTCTACATCATCTTTCTGGTTGTGGCGGATCTGCTCCTATTTGAAGCATTGCTGCTTGCCGCATTTACGACAGAGGATTTGCGATATGAGGCAGTTCGCGAGGCAATGGCGGGGGCTTCTTCCTTGCAGTTTTATCTTTGGATGGTGCTTATTGGCTTCGCACTTAAGGCGGGAGTCTGGCCTGCCCACCTGTGGCTGTTGGCCACATACAGGTCGGTCCAACGATCAACCGCTCTGCTGCTAATGGGTGTTCCGGTTGCTATGGGGCTGCTTGGAGCAGTACGTTGGTTACCGCTCGGAGAGTTTGATATCCAGGGAACGTCGGAAGTCATCCAGATCATGGGTATAGTGGCCTTTTTATATGCAGCACAAAAGCTTATCAGACGCCCTGCCCTGAAAATATTGCCAGCCTGGATTACCATCGCAGTTACAGGAATGTTTATCGCGGCGCTTGGCGCAGGGCTTGCTCATCCGGCGATATGGCGCCAGTATGAATATCTTAGCTATCCCTTCATCGCCTTCATGGGTATCTTGCTAGCGACCCTCACCTTTTTCACCAGCCGTTTGCAGGACTCTCCTCAATCGATCAACTTACCTTCACCGCGAATGGCAGCATTTCATCTGTGGGTCGCTCGATGCTTTAACACGCTGCAGCGATGGACTAAAGAGAGCTTGTTTGGATTCCAGTCCTACTGGAGCAGCACATGGCTGAAGACACTAAAACAAATTCAGCGCATGCTGGACTGGCAAAAACCGGAGGGCTTTGTCGGTGAATGGAGCGCCAGGATTACTCTGTTTGTGCTAGTGGGATTGGCGCTGGCCTGGCTGGCGGCATAAATTGGGGTCTGATTATGATTGAGAAGGTTGGGCACTAACGGTATTAATTTCAAGAAACAAGTTAACTGATTTTTTTAGTCATTTTCAGCATGATAGGCACAACATCCCCACGCATTATGATATCTACATGGACATCTGTGGAAAAATAACTAACCCACCATTCTCCTAGAATAAACCTGAGTTCATCATTTCCTCAACAATGTACAACTCAAGTTACAAACGGGTTTACAGATAAGACCCATCAGCGCAGCAGCAAAAGTTGATAACGGGTAGGCCGATGTTCATCTTCATTCACCGACGCTCGTTCAACCGACTTACGCTCCACAGCCGGCCGCATAGATTCAAACTCAGTTAAGGCGACATCAAAGTCTTTCATTAAACGCGGGAAGCATATCAACGGCAGGCATTGCATACGCAGGCCACTGACTGTCCCGACCCAAAGTCTGCCGCCACCAGGTTCCAGGCGAACATCACTAGGCCAGAGCCGTAATACCAATTGTTGGCCGGGTGACTTTGTTTGATCTGGATTAACATAGGTGAGCAACAGAACCTCCTGCTGGCCGCTGTGTAATTGAGGAAGCACTGGCAATTGTGCTAATGAGGGATTGGGTGATAACCAGCTCAACGCATTCGTCAATGTCACTGGCGGCGGTGCATTCCAACCCTTCGCTTTGAGGGTTTGACGCAATTGTGTCAGCTCACCTGCCCACTGAATATTCAATGGCTGCTCTTGCTCGCCTTCCAGATCAACACGAAACCCGGGGATTTCTTGCCACCCAGTTTGCCACCACGTTTGGGCGAATAAAGGTTTAACGGAATGCTGTATTGCGTAGCGTTGCAGGTCGTCCGTCATGCGGGCATTAATGTGCCAGCTTCCCATGAGGAAAACGGCCAACAATGCGATATAGGGTAGTCCTTTAATGCCGCCATTGATGCTGCTGGCAGCCGGCAAATGAAAATGTCGAGCAATGGCAAGCAATGCAATCCACGCTACCCCGAGACCAATCCCCCCTACCACATCAGCTAACCAATGGGCACCGAGATAAAGCCGCGAGAAAGAAATACCCATTACCAATAGCGTAACAATTGCATAAGGCAACCAACGCCAACGCAATGACAGTGTTTGTGCGCTGAGCATGGCCAGATAACCATATAATACCGTACTCACGGCTGCGTGGCCGCTGGGAAAACTATAGGAAGCGACACCCGCGTAAAGCTCAACAGGTCGTGGAATATGCAGCGCATATTTAAAAACAACAACCGCTAAAACGGCAAAGCCAGCTGCCGCTAACCAATAGAGCGCCTCACGCCAGGCGCGTTTCCATAACATCCATAGCAATACAGCAATCACTACTGTCAATCCTACTACGGCATCACCAAGTTCGCTAAACGCCACCATGATTCGGTCGCCAATGGGCGTGCGTAATTCTTGCAATAAACCAAAAACTGACTGCCCAGCAGACACAAGTGGATCACCCGATACAACATCTTCCAACACCCCAAGAAACAGCCATGTTCCACCTAACAATAAACACAGCCATAATAATAGAGTTCGTGAGAGAGGTTTTTCAGGATTAAACAAATCACCAACAATCCACGCCAACTTACGATGACGACTCCATTGACTTAAGTGGTTTTCTGCCCACGGCAATCCGCGGGTATGCAATAACTTATAAACGACATGAACGACTTTTATTATTATCCAGGCCGCAACCAGTATCACTCCCAATAACACCGCCAAACGCCCAGCTACTGCACCAGCCAACGCCAGGGAGGCACCGAACGCCATACCCAGCAACAGATAAGCCGGTGCCCAGGCCAGCGCCGAGAGAATATTGGCCAGGAAAAAACGCCGCGGCGACATAGCCAGCATACCGGCCACCATCGGCACCACCGCCCTTACCGGCCCCACGAAACGGGCAACAAAAATGCTCTTCCCGCCGTGCTGTTTGAAAAACTGCTCGCCTCTCAGCAACAATTCGGGATGTCGATTAAAAGGCCACCATTGACGAACCTTGTCGTTGTAACGGTATCCCAGCCAATAGCTAAGACTATCACCAAGCACTGCCCCCGCCACGGCTAATGTCAGCGTGCTCCAAAAACCCATCGCTCCTGCGGCGATTAATGCCCCGGCACCAAACATCATCACCGCACCCGGTACCACCAGCCCAACAACCGCCAACGACTCGGCACAAGCGACCACGAATATCGCCAAACCCGCCCAATGGGGATTAGCACTGACCCACGCTAACAACTGGTGAATAAGATCACTCATTTAGCTCTCAACACTCTTTAATCTAGAAAAATCAACAGTCATATAAATGATAGAGTTTGTAAGATTAACAAACCGTAACTATACTTCAGAAGCAATAACACTAATAATTTACCTCGGTTCAAAAGTTGATTGATATTTTCTCAGCTACTATTCTCAGCTACTATTGGCAACAAGTTATACAAAAGAGGGATTTTTTTATGGCATACAACAAATTTATCGTTATTAATCCATTAGTCATGAATAAAGATGACCTATTGGAACAAAAGAAAATATTGCGTGAACTTCTCACGGATGATGGTAATAACTACACTTTTTATGCCATGGTTAAAGGTAACTCACTCTCAGCCACACCTTTTAAATCAGTTGATGAAATATTTCGTGCTGACTACCCTACATCAGTTGATCAAATTACGATTGAAGCTCGTCAAACCTCTGCCGATGGCACTTGCATCGAAAAAAATATTAGTTTGATGCTCGACAAAAAGATGGCCGACGTTAAAATTTATAGCGATGTCGATAAAGAATGGGTTAATGAAGCTACACATATCCTCAGTAAATTCTACGAGGATAAAAAAACCTGGTTCGCAGGCATCAAGCGAGGCATGGCGCCACTGGCAAATGTCACTATGGTTGCATCGCTGTATATTGCGTCGATGGACTGGACTTCCAAACATTATACGTTAACCATACTTCCAGTATTACTTGTTCTTTACTCTTTCACCATGCTGACATTGAGCTTAAAAGGCATAATATTTCCCTACAGCCAATTAAATCTCATACCAAAAGATGAAATAAAACGCCCAAATTACGAATTGTATTTTCTACTTGGATGGATACTGTTATTTATCGCCACAATGGCTGATCTCATACATGTTTTAGTCTATAAATAACGACCTCTCATGAACGAAAAACCAACAAACCCTGCAGATCCTCCCGACTCTGAATCATCAGAAACTTTCCAGGTTGCCATTCATCGGGGGATTCAGCGAATTAGTCGCCCTAGTTTAGAAATGTTAGTGGCTGGTTTAATTGCCGGAATGAATGTTGTATTTGGTGCGCTAGCGGCGGCTGCGGTAGCAGGCGCAGTCATTGCCTCGTTTGGCGAATCTCACACAGTATTTGCGGAAGTAGCGGGCGCAGTGGTTTTCCCTATTGGTTTTATCCTTGTTGTGATAGGCAGAAGCGAATTATTTACTGAAAACTTTCTCGTACCAACAACGGCCGTTATCGCCAAAAAATCAAGTATTCTCTCTCTATTCAAATTATGGACGCTAACCCTGATCGGCAATTTGATCGGTGCCATCATAATAGCGAAAATGCTTTCTCTCGAATTTTACCACGGCGTTCCTTCCATAGATACCGTAAAACATATTCAACAAGTCGCCGAGTTTTTAATCTTGGAGCGCGATTGGGATGCCACATTTATTTCAGCAATATTTGCTGGATGGTTGATCACGCTAATGACATGGTTACTGTTAACCACCGATAACACACTATCTAAAATATCCATCATTTGGTGTATCGGTTTCATGATTATGTTGAACAAATTCAATCACGTCATTGTCAATGCAGCAGAAATATTGATGGCTATATTTTCCGGCAATGCCAATATAACGTATAGCATTTGGTTGCAAAACAATTTTGTTCCCACAATCCTCGGGAATATTATTGGTGGCCTGGTGTTTGTCACTCTTTTGGAATACATTAAAGTCATAAACTATCAAGAGCGCTGGAAATAGAATATTTCGAAGACTTGAAATAGGATCAATAAGATAAGAGGTGCAGATCAGCCGCTGACAAATAATTCAGGCAGGAAACACTTCCTGGGCTTGCCTACTTAAGCTCCTAACAGTAATCCTATTGCGTATTCATCACGACGGAACCCCAGCGTTTTTCCAGTTCCAGCAACGAATCGCGTTGGACGATAACAATGACATCATCACCAGTGAGCAGCTCTGTATTGTCTTCAGGAATAATGAGTTTTTCCTGACGATAAACACAAACAACGCGAGCCTCATTGGGCAATTCCAGTGCGGCACTTGTGCCTGCAAAATCATCTGGCAGGATAAATGAATAGATGCGCGCTTCGTCGCGTAACATGGTGGAAAGCTCCAGCGGATCACGACCCTCGAATTTATCAGCAAGCAAACGGCCGGTGCTACGCGTGGGAATGATGGTCTCTTTCAATCCGAGTTCGATACAGATGTGTTCCAGTTCCGGATCGTCGATTTTTGTGACCACCCGTTTGAAACCCAGCGAACGTCCTACCAGGCTGGCGAGGATATTAGACCACTACATATACAGGCACGACCCTTTTTGATAACGCAGTTGTACTCCCTCCAACAAAAGCGAATTTCGGCAAAAGATCTTTCCCCAATGCTTCCGCAATGGGGATAAGTATCTGTAACATTTGCTCTGGCATGCCGTTTTTCATTAGGTGTTGATAAGCTCTTTGAGAAGTTGTTTAGCTAACATCGCTTCACGAGGTTTTCCAATTCGAATGGCATCCACCAACGCAAGATAATGATAGGGCTGCTGATCTTGTTTTGCAGCTTCCGGGATACTTCTAAAATACTTTGTTCACGCAACTCATCATCAACCTGTTGTGGCTTAAGACAAACAAGGGTTAGTGAAATTAGTATATCTTGGCTTTTCATTATCTCCCGTCTTTTGTCCCAGGACAGAGGACAGAGGACAGAGGACAGAGGACAGAGGACAGAGGACAGAGGACAGAGGACAGAGGACAGAGGACAGAATGACATAAACTTAAAAGAATACCTATACGCTAATCGACAACTGTTCCCACAAATGCACTTTCAATTCACAAAGCAAGCTATCTAATTGTTGATCGAGAATTTTATCTAACTGCTTAACACCACCTTGGAACCCAAGGGTAAATCGTTAAGGAAAAAATGTGTCAGGCCTGCGCTAATGTATTCAAAGGTGCAAGTATGCATGCCTGACCTGGTTCTCCAGACTTTTGAAAATCCTGCATGACTTTATTTTACGACTGCTTTTTACACAGCACTTTTTCTCGAGCCAGTTTGCAAGCGAAAAGTGTAATTGAAATGACGCAATATCCCACTGAATTAATGAGTGAATGGCTGACTAATGCTGCTCAATGAGAATTGCACAGCTCCAACCAATTGTTTTTCCGTAGAAATTACTTATTCTTGCAACTCAGAGGTAAATGAGACAGAATTTCTATTATTATGAAAGTGGGCAATTGTTTTAAAGTTATGCAGAATGCGCTCGTGTGTACTCTGCGTCACTTTGCGGGCTACTGGGCTACTGACTGTTATGCGTAACGATAAATATTCAATACTTTGAGCTTTCTGAACGGTTGAAATATATTTATCATGGACAATAGTATTTTCATTGAAAATGAGAGTTAATTATCATAATTTACTCGATCTTGTATTAGATCGTTTTTAAATAACATTTATTATGTTTAAGTCCATGTCGGATTAGAGCATATTTATTCACGGATTTAGGTAACTGAATAGTTCATTCGATTTTATAATAATTAATTACGTTTTCACTCTAAACTTTAGAAAACGAAATAACTGAATAAATCATAATCGGAGTATAGCATGTCTTTAAATTTCGAAATTACTGGGACACCACCCATGTTTTCTGACATCGCAGAAAAGCGCGAACAAGCTGTAAATGAGCGAGCAGTATTTAGAAAAAGGAATATACGCTTCATGTTCGGTATGGCAACTGTTTTGATCATATATCTTGCATTTATATTCATAGTTGTGTTTCCTATGCTGAGGAATCCGGAAGTGGGCATCATTGTTTATTTTTTTCCGCATGTTACCTTCATCATATTTGTGGTTGGGAATCACTTACACATTAAAAATATCGAGAAACCAAGCAAAGTATTGGACAAAATCATTGCTGAGTTGAGCGAAGTGACCGCCGACGAAATTAGTAGCGTTATTGACGGCAAAGAACACTCTGCCGAAATCACTTCCTACATGGAACGGGTCGCAGCTCAGAAGCGGTCACTTGTACGTGCAGAAGTGGATGCGATTCAAAAATGGTATGATGCGAAATAATCTGTATTTTTGTGTGTTCGTAGTGTAAACATCAGTAGAGGTTTTGAGATAAAGAAGGCTAGGTTTATATTACCTGACGTTTACAATATTTTTAATTTATAGTTGCTAAACAGAACCGAAATTTAGTGCGAGTAGCTACGCATAGCAACAACATACAAGCTTACCAAAACCCCTGGTGTAAGACGTTATGCACAATAAAATAGCTTCATCGAAGAAATCAGGAAATCTTGGGATTGGGTTGGAATTGAACAAGTTGCTGGAGAAAATGACTTCGGTAGTCTCATGATTAATGACATCCACGGTAAATATTGGCGCTTATGCCCAGAAGATGTTTATTGTAAGGTCATAGCAGAAAATCGTGACGAACTAGATGCGTTGTCAACGAATCAAGAGTTTTTAGCTGATTGGTATATGCAGGCACTAGCAGAAACCGCAAAAGACAAATTGG
Source organism: uncultured Ectothiorhodospiraceae bacterium (assembly GCA_945787125.1). Taxonomy (GTDB): domain Bacteria; phylum Pseudomonadota; class Gammaproteobacteria; order S012-40; family S012-40; genus CALZHW01. Next base: position 13,497 of record CALZHW010000008.1, on the reverse strand, counting down.
ATCCGCTTGAGGAAGGTAGGAAATATTATCTGGTTATTCCAAATGTTCTCGGTGGTGAATACGGAATCAGTAATATTAAAACTGCGCCACTAGTTGAAATAATACAGCTATCTGGTGATATCAGAAGACAAATAAAAGATCTTCCCGATGGTGCTCAAGTGAAATTAAAGGTAATCGACTAAACGTTATGTTTTCAATGGAAGCTGAGACATGTCTAAATCAATTATAATTTGGCTAATCTCAGCAATGCTAGCAACTTACGGTAGCTACAATGTTTAGGCAATCTATCTAACAGGCGATTATTGGTTTCTCCTTTGGGTTGTCGCATGTTTTGCTGGTGCGATTGGTCTGGTCTTATCCAAATCATGGTCGCAGTATTTTGTTTATATTGTTGCTTTCTTTAAGTGAAAAAAGTGTCAGGCCTGCATTAATGTATTTAAAAGTGCAAGTGCGCATACCTGACCTGGTTCTTATTACAAATTATCCAGCTAACAGGCTTGCGAGCTTGCGCCTAATTTCTTGTGCAAGCTCATTATTTGTCGACGAAAGTATATTGCTTATGGTAATGAGCATTTCTTTTGCAGCACCCTCTTTATACTTACTCTCTTGCTTCTGAATATAAAACAAGTTATCAATAGCATCAAAGTATTGGTACTGTGTGATTTGGCGGATTGCTAGATCAAAACGTGCATCAAAGTCATTTGGGTTAGTTGCTAGTCTACTTTGAAGTATCTCAACATTATCTGTTTTAGCGGCATACGTTGCTAAGGTAAGTTGCCCGTTTAGTGCTTTACCCTCTTCACTAGCACGAGTAGCTTCTGGTAAGCGGGCAAACAATCCATTGGCTTGTTCGAGTTCGCCAATATCGATAAATATTTGCACCATATCCATGGCAACACGCGTATTGGATGGATCAGCTTTAATCGCTTCGGTAAGTTGAATAATTGCCGTTGGTGTATCACCAGTTAAATGTTTTTCACGAGCTTGCTCACGCATTAAATCAGCCACATGGAACACACCAAAATCTTTCAGCATATTACGGGCTTCGTATTCTTTTAATTCACCCCCTTCAGTCCGCACTAACTTTCCTTCCTTAAATACCATTAAGGTAGGTACACTTTCTATGTTGTATGTTTTTCGCAGCTCTGGTTGTTCATCAATATCAACCTTAGCAAAAATAAACTGTTCAGCAAACTCTTTGGCTAAACCTGAAAATAGACCATCCATGATCATACATGGGCCAGACCACGCGCCCATAAATTCTACAAAAACGGGAATTTTATGGGAATTCAATAAAACAGTTTGATTAAAACTTTTCTGATTAATCTCAAAAACAAAAATTTCTTTACTCATGTGAGTGATTTCCACGATTGGATATTAAAAGCCGTGAATTATACATTAATTTTCAACATATCAAATGTCGGTCTAGTCCTAAATTTTTCACAATAGCCAAACGAGCCTTATCAGTATGCAACAAGACATGTTCCGCCGCGAGAGATACAGCCAGCGAGGCTCCGCCAGAGCTTCCCCCTCGCACCGAAATCACACTGCATGTCAAACAGAGCAAGGAGGAAGCCGCCCTCTACGAAGCGCTACATCAAAAAGTCTTAGAGCGGATTCAAGATGAGTCGCTACCACTCGAGCAATGCCGCTTCCAAGTGCTGACCGAAGTCACTCGACTGCGCCAGGCCTGTTGCCATTCAAAGCTAATAATACCAGATACCGACATAGGCAATGCCAAACTAAAGGTCTTTTGTGAAATCCTCATCGACCTGTGGAAAAACCGCCACAAGGCACTGCTCTTCAGTCAATTTGTCAAACACCTGACCCTCATCAGGGATTACCTGGATGCTGAGGGCATCCATTATCAATACCTGGATGGAGCCACGCCGATCACCAGTGTACCGCCGCTGTGAACGCCTTCCAAGCCGGTGAAGGCGACCTCTTTCTCATCAGACTGAAAGCGAGTGGTAGCGGGATTAATTTGACGGACAGCATCGCCCTGTCACCAATCATCGATTGGTGACTCAAATACTATTAGAGGAGAAAATTGTCCATTTGCATGCCCATAAACGCGATTTAGCCGACAGCTTATTGGAAGGTAACGATATGTATGGCAAGCTAACCGTGGAAGATATGGCGAACCTATTAAAAAATGATTTATAGAGATAAAAGATGATTTATAGAGATAAGTAAAGGTGGAGATTCAAGAAAAACTACAAAATTTCCACATCATGGATCACCGGAAATGTATTACCAAATTTTTCAATCCATTCAATAGCCGCTTCCTGCCCATTAAGAACTCGTCCTTCTTTGCGGTAGATTTCACGCTTGTAATGCTCTATATGACAGACCTGCTCGACCATTCTCGCGTGATAAGCATCATCTTGATCGAGTAGCTTAACTCCGATCTCATATTTAGCTTCGTTTGGATAACACCAAACAACCTGTGCACTCGCTTCAAATGCAGGCTGCACAAGTGGAATGCGAATCGAAATCATCTGCCCGGTCTCATATGGGTCTTCGCCGTAAAAAGCAAGCCCACCTAGACTAACGTTGCGCAGATTTTCCGTTATAGATTTTGAAACAAGCTTAACCTTGGTTTCAATAGGTATATCTGCCGGGTGTCGGATATATTTACGCATCAGCTCCCCCTTTTTGAGAGTATCTTGTCTGGCTAAACATCACAATCGGAATAAAGCTTGATGTTCAATGCTCACTGCAAAGCAAACTACGTACCGCCTTTAGTAATTATTTCAAATTTAAAAAGTGTCAATTAAGTGCCGCGCAGTTGACCTTAGCCCTATGATTGTAACTTTGATCTATTAAAATTCGATTAAAGAACGTGCACGGTCTTAACAAACATCACTTATGGATTGAGACTCACCAATAGATTATTGGTTGCTTTTAGCATTATATTTTTTCCCACTGGGCTCTTAATCGCTTATCTGAGATGGGTGCGCTGGTTTTTAGATTCTGTGCGTAGAGTGATACACGATATTCTTCAATCATCCAACGCAACTCTTCCGCGGCGGGTGTTTTTTTCGAGGTCTCGCTTAAGGCTTTATATTTCTGCCAGTAGGGTTTTATTTGCAACATTTTCTTTCTATCATTCAACGGATCTTCGTTAACTTTGTCCAGTCGACGACTGATTGCCTTTAAATATCGTGGATAATGCTGCAGACTATCGAAAGTTACCGTTTGCAGATAATGGCGAAAAACCAGTCCCTTTAACTGATCGGTGATGTCAGACAAGGACTCTAATAATTGAGGGTTTTTCATGGCTTTCAATTGTTTTTGCAGACCATAAAATTCATCAAGAACACTATAATTCAGTTGGCAAATTTTCTTGGCATTCTCTTGCAGCTTCGTTTTGTTCGTTTCGAACTGCTGTTGAAACACAACATAGGACTTGGGCAATATGTGCTCTAACTCAAAACTAAAACGTAAGATGAAATCTATCATTTCATCTTTTAGCTCCTGACAAGAAGCGGTTTTCTGATAAAACAGACATTGCTTGTCAATATCAAGTAAATTGCGTTTGAGTGCATTTAATTCACTGCCTAACTTATTTTTTATCAAAGCCAATAAACCCTGACGCATAGACTCTTCTGCCAACAGTGGATTTGGAAAGTAATTTAAATTAATATTTCCATCGACCACTTGCAGTGCAGGATAAGCACGATAGCCGCCTTGCGCTGATTTCATCTCTACAAATTCAGGAATCTCGAAATCCCAATCTTGAATATTTTCCAGCACCTCATGTTGCACTGCGCGTTGGGAGAATGCTTTTTGGGCCTGGCTTTCATATTTTAACTGCAGTGCCGTCAAATCTTTACTAATGGCAATACACTGGTTATCTTCATTACGTAATTCAATGCTGGGTAGTAAATAATTTGCGATGCGTTCTAAATCAAAGTCGTCCGCGTCCAGCGTGATACCGCCTCGGTGAGAAAGAAACTCGGCCAATGCTTGGTGCAAGTCAACTTCATAGGGTTTACTGGCATGAATAAAATCAGTAGCCACTTCAGGCACGGGTACATAGTTCTTGCGTATATTTTTTGGCAGTGTCTTGATCAAACTAACGACTTTTTCATGTAACAAACCCGGTACTAACCAATCAAACCAATAGGCTTTCACCTGATTCAACAGTTCCAGCGACATGATAACCGTTAAACCATCTTGTTCTTCGGTAGGCTCAAATAAATAACGCACGGGAAAGACATAACCCGCCACACTGATCTCATCGGGAAATTGCGCGGCATTAAATCGTGCATCTTCACGCATTAAATCAGCTGTATTAAAAAATAAAATATCTGGTTTATTCTGCTTGGCTTGTTTGATCCATTGATGAAACGACTTGGAAGAATAAATATCCTGGGGAATCTGTTGATCGTATAGTGCATACCGCTCGTGATCGGCCACCAAAATATCTGGCCGCCGCGATTTATTTTCCAGCTTGCGGATATCTTCCAATAACAATTGATTATGCTGATAAAAGGCTTCATTAGTTTGCAGGTTTTCAGCAACCAGGGCTTGCTGAATAAAGACCTCTCGTGCTTCTGCAGGGTTTATTGGCCCATAATTTACTCGCTGCTTGCCAACCAGGATCAAGCCATAAAGACTGATTCGTACGTAAGCTGCAACCTGGCCTGCACTTTTCTGCCAATGTGGCTCAAAGTAGCTGCGTGTCAATAAATGATCGGCCAGGTCAACGACCCATTCAGGTTTGATTTTCGCAACATTCCTCGCGAAGTTCCGCCGTGTTTCGACGATTTCCGAAGCGACCACCCATTTAGCAGGTTTAGCATACTGGCCGGAGCCAGGCACCACGTAAAACTTGGTCTGCTTGCAGCCCACAAAAAATGCGTCTTCCTGTTTGTTACCAATATTGCTCAATAAACCAGAAAGAATCGCCCGGTGAATCGCGTCATAATGCGCAGGCTCGCTGTTCAGTTTTAGTTTTAATACATCAAGCTGGTTTTTAATCTGAGTATAGATATCTTTCCACTCACGCAAGCGCATATAAGACAAGAATTCTTGTTTACACAATTTACGAAATTTATTTTGCGTTAAATGTTTAGCCCGATCCTGATAATAATCCCAAAGTTTTAATATGCCTAAAAAGTCCGAAGTACTGTCAACGAATCGCGAATGCGCTTGAGACGCTTTTTGTTGCGCATCATAGGGACGTTCACGAGGATCTTGAACCGATAAAAAAGCCGTAATTATCAGTACTTCACGTACACACCCCTCATCTCCGGCCGCTAACAGCATTTTCCCCATACGCGGATCCACGGGCAGTTGCGCCAACTTAGCACCCAGCGGCGCTAAGTTGTCATCGGCATCCAATGCCCCCAATTCAAACAATAGTTTTTTACCGTCATTGATAAATTTTTTCTCTGGCGGCTGGATAAAAGGAAACTGAGAGATATCCCCTATTTTAAGCGAGATCATTTTCAATATTGCACTGGCCAGATTTATCCGTAATATCTCAGGGTCAGTAAAAGCCGGTCGACCGAGAAAATCTTCTTCGGAATATAACCGCACACAAATTCCCGCCGCAACACGACCACAGCGACCTGCGCGTTGATTGGCTGCTGCTTGCGATATGACTTCTATGGGTAAGCGCTGGATGCGATTTCTGACACTGTATCGGCTAACCCTGGCAAGCCCGCTATCGACGACATAACGAATACCGGGCACCGTCAATGAAGTCTCGGCCACATTGGTTGCCAAGACCACACGCTGACCTCGATGAGAGCGAAATATGGCTTCCTGATCAGCCACCGAAAGTCGCGCGTAGAGTGGTAATATTTCGGTATGTGGCGGATGATGTTTACGAAGATATTCGGCCACTTCACGAATTTCCCGTTCACCCGGCAGGAATACCAGGGTATCGCCGGGTTGAATACGCATTAACTCAAAGACGGCATCTGAAATCGCTTTGGGTAAGGCTGGCTCGTCATCAGCCTCTTCAACTGGCTGATACCTAAGCTCTACAGGATAAGTACGCCCAGAGACTTCAATAATTGGTGCGCCCGAGAAATGCTTGGAGAATTTTTCAGTGTCTATGGTCGCCGAAGTAACAATCAGCTTTAAATTGGGCCTTTTGCTGAGTATGGTTTTCAGATAACCCAGTAAAAAATCAATATTCAAACTTCGTTCATGCGCCTCATCAATGATGATGACTTCATAGGCCAACAAATGACGATCGGTTTGAGTCTCGGCGAGCAATATGCCGTCCGTCATCAATTTAATATGTGAATTTTCACTGACGTGATCGTGAAATCTGACTTTATAACCTACAGATTGACCGATGCTGGTTTGCAATTCTTCAGCAATTCGATTCGCCACTGTGCGTGCGGCAATACGCCGCGGTTGAGTATGGCCGATCATGCCTTTGCAGCCCAAACCTAATTCGAGACAAATTTTAGGTATTTGGGTGGTTTTACCCGAGCCGGTTTCACCACTCAATACCACGACCTGGTTATCACGAATCAAGGCTTTAATTTCTTCGCGTTTGTCGGCAATGGGTAACGCAGGATCATAAGTAATCGTCGGCACTGAACGGCGCCGATTATCCACTTGAGTCCGGGATTTCTCAATCGATCTCTCAAGAGATTCGAGTTGTTTTAACGAGCCAATGTTTTTTGCAGAAAGGCGGGGAGCCAGTAAAAACTGATCCTTCAGCATACAATGGGATAACGCTAGTTTCAGCGCTTTGATTCGGCTATCCATGATTATTCGAAATCTCGTTTCACTTGCTGCCAGTAAGCTTCTTTTTCACTCAATGGCAGTTTTTCAAACTCGACTTTATTCTCTATCGCCAGCTGCTCCATTTTTCTAAAACGATCATCGAATTTTCGGTTAGTTTGCCTCAGAGCCGCTTCTGGATCTATATTCAACGCTCGCGCTAAATTAACGCAGGCAAATAAAATATCACCCATTTCACCCTGAATCTCTTCGTTTGTTTGGGTATTCACTGCCTGTACCAATTCATCCAGTTCTTCTTTAACTTTCTCAACCGGGCCCTTCCAGTCTGGCCAATCAAAACCTACGTGCGCGGCTTTATTTTGCAATTTTTTAGAAACACTGATCGTGGGTAGATGCCAATTCACCCCATCCATAGCGCTCACTTTTATTTCAGTTGCAATTTCCTCGATTTCAGCACGTTTAATTTCATTCCAACGTTTATTTTGCTCTTCAACCGTCGAAATTTTTTCATCACCAAAAACATGCGGGTGGCGACGAAGCATTTTTGTGGCTATCGCATCCACCACATCGGAAAAATCAAATCTGCTTTCTTCTTCAGCAATGCGGGCGTAAAAAATCACCTGAAACAATAAATCACCCAGCTCCCCGCACAGCGCATCGAGTTGATTGGTTTCGATGACTTCAGCTACTTCATAAGCCTCTTCTATCGTATGCGGAACAATACTCTTTAAGGTTTGTGCTTTATCCCACACGCAACCATCTTCAGGGTGACGTAATTTCGCCATAATCCCGATTAATTCATCGATCGTTTTTTTCATCTGACTCGATAGACCTCAAGCACACCACGCACATTCGTCAACTTCCCCAGCAATGACGCAAGTTTTCCTTGCTCATTGAACTCTACCGTTAAACGCATTTTTGCCTCTTGTGTTTTTTTATCGGTGTAGGTATTTGCAGCCATCACATTTATATTATTATTGCTCAGCACCGCCGTTACATCACGCAGTAAACCCGAGCGGTCAAGTGCGATTATTTCAATATCGACTTCGAAATTCTGCGCTAACTTTTCTCCCCAGTGCACCGGAATGATTCGATCAGGATGCTGACTCTGTAGGTTCAACAAGTTGATACAGTCCGCCCGATGAATACTGACACCTCGGCCGCGCGTAATAAAACCCTGCAAATCTTCACCCGGCATAGGCTTACAGCAACGTGCCAATGCACTTAATACGTCGTCGATACCTTCGATGACGATATCATTTTGTTTGTGATTTTTCTGAGTTTTCGGTGTTAGGCGTTGCAACTTTTTAGCCGCAGTATCTGCTGCCGGTTGCTGCTTACTTTTAAAGTGATTGACAACTTGATTGGCACCCAATTCCCCACGACCAACCGCTGCGAATAAATCATCCGCATTCCGCATATTATAGTGATGAGCCAACTCAGTATAATTAGCAAGAGACAGTTCAGGCTCAAGTTTGGCCAACTGGAGTTTGCCAGTGCTGATATGCTCATCTCTAAATTCGCGTTTAAAGTAATGCTTTACTTTCGCCATGGAACGCGAAGACTTTAGGTAACCAAAATGCGGAATCAACCAATCACGACTTGGCTTGGCATTTTTGCCGGTAATAATTTCTACCGTCTGTCCACTTTGTAAAGCCGTGGTTAACGCGACCATTTTGCCATTGACTTTCGCACCACGGCATTTATTACCCACCTCAGTATGGATATGGTAAGCGAAATCCAAGGGTGTGCCATCCGTTGGTAACTCAACAACATTTCCCTTGGGTGATAATACATATATTCGGGAAGCTCGCGAACGTTGTATTTTCTTACCCGCCGCCTGCTCATCATTAATCAGTTCACGCAACTCATCAACTGTTTCTTCGGTGTGCCGATCCTGCTCACCACCCTCTTTGTAGCGCCAATGGGCAGCAACGCCCAACTCTGCATGTTCATGCATTTCATGAGTACGAATTTGAATTTCTACCGTTCTTCCTTCCGGGCCAATAACAGCAGTGTGCAAGGACTGATAATGATTTGATTTTGGTGCCGCGATATAATCATCGTATTCTTCAGGAATAAACTGCCACAATTCATGCACTACACTCAATACGTTGTAACAAATCGGCAAATCATCTACCAGCACTCTGATAGCTCGCACGTCATATAAATCAGAGAACTTCAAATTCTTTTTTTGCATCTTTCGCCAAATGCTATAGATGTGTTTGGGGCGCCCGGAAACCTCTGCTGATATGCCCACATCTTCGATGGAGTGACTCAATTGAGTCACAATGCGCTCCATGTATTGCTCTCGGTCTATCCGTTTTTCTTCGAGGGATTTAGCGATTTGTTTGTAGTCATCAGGCTCAAGATAACGAAATGCCAAGTCCTCCAGTTCCCACTTTAAATGCGCAATACCTAATCTGTTCGCTAGCGGTGCAAAAACATAACGTGCTTCTCTTGCCACTCGCTGCTGCTCTGCCGGTTCAGCATCCCCCAGCTTGCGCATTCTTAACAACTGATGAGCCAACAGAATGAAAACCACCCGTACATCACTCATCATGCTTAATAACATCATATGATGAGATTTTGCAGTTTCTTCATTCAGGTTTTCATCCAGCTTACTCAGCCAGGATTTTTCTTCCTGGTATAAACGATGAGCTTCCAAAGCCAGCTCGGTAGTGGATACAGCGAAACTTTGTTTGATTTTATCCGGAGCGATGCCATTGTTATCAAGCACGATAAGTAGAATTGCTGCGACGATGCTTTCGCCATCGACATTAATCTGATTCAGAATTTCAGCAATAATTTCCCCATCGGAGATTGCGTCCGATGGATGCAGTTTTTCTTCAAAGGCTAAACCACGATGAATTTCTTTCACTTCATTGGGTGTGCGAGTATCTAACCAGTGGCTTGTCAGTGAACGTTTCATAGATTTCTAGCAAATACTCGCCAAAACACATTTTAAAATGCCATAATTATATTTTTCATCTAATGCTTCATAGACAGGCTTCAGTTTGCCATTCTCCAGGCTTTCGGCAATTTCAATTTCCGTTTTAATTCTTTCTATTTCATCGCTGCCCAAGGTCACAACGTTATCCAGTGCCAATACTCCAGCTTCAATGGCATCGGCAAAGTGTCCGTAGATCGTTGCTTCCGTTAACTCTCGCTTCTGTGCAATTTCTTCAGTCGGCATGCCTTGAGCATAAAAATAAAGACTTTCGTTAATCGTGTCAGATAGCTGATTCTGCAATATATCAGGGACGTTTTGCGCTTGTATCAGTGAAATAAAATCTTCACTATATTTTTTGAGTTTTTGCTCGCCAACCCCTGAAATTTGTGCAAAATCTTCTTCTGAACTCGGTCTTTTACGTGCCATTTCTTCAAGCGTTGAATCATGAAAAATAACATACGGCGGAACGCTATTTAAATCCGCTAACTGTTTGCGCAAGGATTTAAGCTTTTGGAAAATTTCCTGTTCAAAAGAGCGCAACTTTGACAGTGTTTGTCTTTTGGTTTTTTTCTCGGCTTTTTGTCGTTGCTTACGCAGCAGTAAAACTTCTTCACCTTTTAACAAGGGCCGTGATTTTTCAGCTAAGCGAAGCGCGCCATAGCCTTCGATATCAACATTGATATATCCTCGCGCAATCAATTGACGAAAAATACCCCGCCACTCAGTGGCCGATTGTTCAACGCCTATACCAAACGTACTGAGCTGGTTATGTTTGTTGGATTTTATTCTATCGTCATCCTTACCCAGTAAAACTTCAATCAAATAGGTCACCCCAAACTGCTGACCAGTACGATAGATACATGATAGCGCTTTTCGCCCAGCCATAGTTGCATCCCAGGTTTCCGGCGGCACTAAACAGATATCGCAATTACCACAAGGCTCTGCTCGATCTTCCGAAAAATATGCCAGCAATACTTGCCGCCGACACGTTGTCAGCTCACAAAATGCCAGCATCGACTCCAGTTTATGGTGCAAAACACGTTTGAATTCCTGGTTAGCATCGCTTTCCTGCGTCATTTGTCGCAGCATAATAACGTCTTGCAAGCCATACGACATCCAGGCATTCGCTGCCGCGCCATCACGCCCGGCGCGACCCGTCTCTTGATAATACGCCTCAATATTTTTAGGTAAATTCAAATGCGCAACAAAGCGTACATTCGGTTTATCAATGCCCATACCAAACGCAATCGTCGCGACGATGATAACGCCGTCTTCGCGTAAAAAACGTTGCTGATTAGTCCGCCGTTCGTGAACTGGCAAACCAGCATGATACGGCAACGCCGTTAAGCCTTTTTTACTCAACCACTGTGAAACACCATCGACCCGTTTGCGCGAAAGACAATAAACAATGCCTGCATCATTGCAATGCTCTGCCTGAATAAATTGCCACAACTCTTCTTGTCCACCTTGTCCATCAGACACACTATAACGAATATTGGGCCGATCAAAACTGCTGACAAACTTTTTAGCTTGCATAAGATCCAGCTGTTGAACAATCTCCTGCCGGGTTCTTTCATCCGCTGTTGCTGTCAACGCAATGCGTGGCACTTGCGGGAACATCTCATGAATGGTTCTTAAGCGCTGGTACTCTTTTCGAAAATCGTGACCCCATTGAGAGACGCAATGCGCTTCATCAATGGCGAACAAGGCAATCTCCACCCGCTGCAACATCGCCAACATTCGGTTGGTTAATAATCTTTCAGGGGAAACATAGAGAAGATCATATTCACCGTTAAGCAATCGTTGCTCAATCGCTTGCTGCTCTTCAGACGGCAACGACGAATTGAGATAGGCACACGAAACACCCAGCTGCTTGAGTGTTGCGACTTGATCTTCCATCAACGCAATCAGCGGTGATACGACAATGCCCGTTCCCTTGAGCAACAAAGCGGGAATTTGGAAGCACAGTGACTTACCCCCACCTGTCGGCATCAGCACGAAAACATCTTCACCCTGCATTAAAGAGTTAATAATTTCATCTTGCGGTGGCCGAAATGACTCATAGCCAAATACGGTTTGTAAAACTTGTCGGGGAGTACTCATTTGATTAGACATCTATGGCATTTGTAGTTTAGTTAGGTTTTTAAGGCGTCATTATATCAGCCTGCGTTCTCACAGGCATATTCTATAGCCCAATTCCCTGGGTAATGGTTGTTTTTAGATCAAATTCCTAAGCGCCACGGCCGTATTATCCTGAATTCTGGAAATGACCGCTAGCGAAAGAACGCTGCTAAATCATCCAGTGGTTGTTTCATGACTTGATGGAACACAAATACCAATGCATATAGTGCTTGATTTTGAGCACTTATCGCAACATTACGATTGACTGCCAGAAGTTCAGCATCATGATAGGCGAAAAATCGAACTATCTATTCCAGATAAACTTGCTCATCTCGAACAAAATACGCGTACGCAAGAGTCGGATGATCCGCGGTTTATGATGTACTGGATAGCAGCCGCAGCCAATGAGACTAATCCACCTCGTCCAGCCAGGCAGGTTTCGTTAATACAAATAAATTCTGTATAGCAAAAACAGCCTGACGATACTGCCAATCCGCCAAGTTGGTTTTTTGACCCAGTTTATTGAGATATTGAGCGACATCATTGGGTGTGCGCTGTATTAAGTGTAAATCAACGTACGTCTTTGTAGTTTGTTTAGCTTGATAGGCATACCAGCGCTAATCGCCGGATTTAATCTCATTTTTTTCTAATTAAATCTATGGTGTTATCCCAGAAGTTATGAAAATTTCAGCCAGAAGGAGACGAGAAGTTTTTGATTATAATTCAGTATATTTTACTAAATGGGTATGCTACTTTTAGAGCATGATACAAAACAACCACATTCTTAAAGTTAATGTAATAGGCAGAATACGCCTATCACACTGTTGGCGCGTTTTGTTTAGTTAACTGTTGAACTAAACCGCTTGCGCGGGGCCGCCCTTCGTTAAAAAATGAGCCATACTTATCTCTATACCCACTGATGGGTTTTTAAAAAGGAGATAAGACCATGAGACCACTCAGACAAGCAGTAATCGATGCCATGCTAGTCCGTGGCTATGCCAAACGCACACAAAAAAGTTACCTAACGGCAATTCAGCAATTGGCAACGCATTACCAACGCAGTCCAGCGAAATTAAGCCAAGCGGATATTCAAAACTATTTTCTCCATGTGATCAAGACCCGTCATTGGTCACCCGCCAGCTGTCGTCTTGCTTACAACGCCTTTCGCTTTCTCTATGTTGATGTGATAAAAAAATGGTCGGCGAATGATTTTCAGTTCGACTTACCCAAACGTCAGCAACGTATTCCGGTATTGCTCAGCCAAAAAGAGGTGAAAAACATACTCGAGGCCACGCACACACTGAAACAGCGCGCCATGTTATCCCTCTGTTATGCCTGCGGACTGCGAGTGTCGGAACTGGTGAACATCAAGGTAGCGGAAATTGATGGTGAACGCCATCTGCTGAGAATCACGCAGGGTAAAGGACACAAAGATCGGCAAGTTATCTTACCCGACAGTTTATTATATTTACTTCGACAATATTGGCTGCAATACCACCCGACCCCGTGGCTGTTTTACGGCGCAAACACCCAAAAGCCCATCAGCATCTCCACCGCGCAAAAATACTGAGCATCCCCCGATATATTAGACACCCAGTTAAGGTTTAATCTAGCTGAAGAGGTGGCATATGAAACGAAAAACTTACAATGCAGAGTTCAAAAAAGGAACAGCCTGCATTCAAGTCATAAGTGCATAACCGGTTATG
>CALZHW010000007.1:4171-47042 GCA_945787125.1 uncultured Ectothiorhodospiraceae bacterium | reverse complement strand
AGCGCATGCTGTCCCAGCAACGTACCGGTCAACACATCAATCAACAAACCAACGATCCATGCAATACCGATATTAACCCGCAGCGGCAATGCCATGCACCAATAAATCATCACCAAGGTCGCCCACTCAGGGCGATATGGGCGCAGCACGTCCGGCAATGGCATAACCACCAAAAGCAGTGCAAGAATAAAGCTGAATGCAATAATTATACCGTTTTGTTTTTTAGTTTTAGCCATTGTCCCCACCCACTGTCTGTACGGGTTCTGGCTCAACATTCGTTTCAATATCCAACTCTAGCGTAGGGTCAGTCTCAACCTCTGGCTGAACTCTAGACTCAGGCTCAGGTTGATGAGCAGGTTCGGCGAGCGTCGGCGCCAACTTTTCTTTCCAGACCAACAGAACTTCACGGCTCTTATCCAGCTCGGCCAGTGGCCTTGCTGCTACCACCGCAAAAGGCTTGCTGCTATCTGGCTTAACTTCAACCACAACCGCTACTGGATAACCCGGTGGAAAGACGCCACCTAAACCAGACGTCACCAACATATCACCTTCTCTAATATCACCATTATTAGGAATGTGTAATAAATCCAATCGATCAACCAGGCCAGTACCCTGCGCGATAGTGCGCAGCCCACTACGATTCACTTGCACTGGCAAAGCATGACCCGGATCAGTGATTAATACCACCGTACTACTCAATAGACTGACATACACAACCTGACCGTAAACCCCATTCGCATCGAGAATAGGTTGCCCCTCATACACCTCATGCCGCCCACCTTTATTAATCATAACCTGATGACTGAACGGGTCCAGATCGACCGCTAGCAACTCGGCCGTCAGCACTCGATCAGTCAACCGCTCTGACGCATCCAGCAAACGGCGCAAGCGCATATTTTCAATTTCCAAGGAAACATATTTCTGCATTTGTGCTTGTAAAAAAGCATTTTGCGATTTGAGTTTTTCGTTTTCAGCTTGAACATCGTGTTCGGTGGCAAGGCTGTCTTCCATCCAGTCGGATGCTGAAACAGGAAAATTTACAATGTATTGAATCGGATAGACAACCACAGACAACAACGCCCTGACGCTGCCCAGATAGTGCATCCGATGATCCACAAGCATTAAACCAACAGAAAAAAATACTAACAAAGCAAAACGCAAACCCGCGCTTTGCCCATAGGCAAACAAGGGTTTAATAAGTCAGCTCCTGAGAATATTCAATGTCTTAATTCTTTCCTGGATTAATTGCGAAGCATGTATATTAGCGAACCATAATCTGAACGAAGCCGATCAACTAGGAGCCTGTCCGAGAATGGAAGTCGTCGCGAGGGAAGTTCACAAGTGCAGTTTTTTCGATCGTTTGAGGTTAATAGCCGTAGCTATTCGCCGAAAAGGATCGGAAAAAATGTGCAAAATGAGCTTTTCGCAGCAGGCTCTCCATTTTCGGACAGGCTCCTGGGTAGCCTACTTACTCAACGACGAATAATTCACCACCATGTTCATCAATCATTTCCATCGCCTTGCCGCCGCCGCGTGCCACACAGGTGAGCGGGTCTTCAGCGATAATAACCGGCAAGCCGGTTTCTTCCATTAACAATCGATCAAGATCTTTCAACAATGCGCCACCTCCGGTTAATACCATACCGCGTTCTGCCACGTCTGAACCGAGTTCAGGCGGAGTCTGCTCCAACGCCGCTCGCACCGCGCCAACAATCCCAGCCAGGGGCTCTTGCAATGCTTCAAGAATTTCATTGCTGTTTAGGGTGAAACTTCTCGGTACACCTTCGGCAAGATTACGCCCACGCACTTCAATTTCACGCACCTCTTCTGCGGGATAAGCTGCACCAATTTCCTGTTTGATCTTTTCTGCGGTTGCTTCACCAATCAACGTTCCGTAGTTGCGGCGCACATAATTGATGATTGCCTCATCAAACCGGTCACCCCCTATGCGCACTGACTCGGAGTAGACAATGCCGTTCAGTGACATGACGGCGACTTCAGTGGTACCGCCGCCGATGTCAACCACCATAGAACCACTGGCCTCGCCGATCGGCATACCAGCACCAATGGCAGCGGCCATAGGCTCTTCGATTAAAAAAACTTCTCTAGCGCCTGCGCCTGCAGCGGACTCTTTTATTGCGCGACGCTCAACCTGGGTCGAGCCGCAAGGCACACAAACCAAAACCCGTGGGCTAGGACGAAAAAACCGACTTTCATGTACCTTGAAAATAAAATGCTGGAGCATTTTTTCGGTCACCGTAAAGTCTGCAATAACCCCATCCTTTAAAGGACGGATTGCCGTAATGTTGCCTGGGGTGCGGCCTAGCATACGCTTGGCTTCACTGCCTACCGCCGCGATACTCTTTGGACCGCCTGGTCCACGTTCCTGGCGTATAGCCACAACTGACGGCTCGGCGAGCACAATACCTTGGCCTCTAACATAAATTAATGTGTTCGCTGTCCCTAAATCAATGGAAAGATCATTGGAGAACATGCCACGTAAGCGTCCAAACATGTATTTTTCACCCTTTTTATAAATCGGTTAATCCAAAGTTTTGTAAAAACTTTGGGCAAGCTAACATTTATGCTATTGTTCACATCCCAAACAAACCTGATTATACGCTCGGAGTTAAACATGTCCTTGCAACCAAATGAGATTGAAAAAATTGCTCATTTAGCACGCTTAGCCATCAGCGAAACAGATAAATCTGTGTATGCTGAAAATTTATCAAGTATATTAGATCTCGTAGAACAAATGAATGCTGTCAATACGGCAGATATCGTCCCATTAGCTCACCCTCTAAATGAGCCACAACGTTTACGAGATGACGTGACTAGCGAAACAGATCAGCGGGAATTATTGCAAGAAAATTCTCCAACCGTTGAAAAAGGATTGTTTCTCGTTCCCAAAGTGCTCGAATAATCTTAGAAAATCCAACAAATTTCAACAATTATAAATTATTTGAAGCAGCTAATGCAGATTTCATTCCGATAATTTTCTATATTTTTTCACCGGATTAGTTATGTTTGAAAAGACAATTGCAGAATTAATAAACGATTTGACCCATAAAACCGTCTCCAGTGTAGAGCTCACTGAAGCCTTCCTGCACCGTATTAATCACAGCGATGCGGAGTATAACAGCTTCATCACGGTGACGACTGAACAAGCTATGCAACAAGCCCGGCAAGCTGATCAACGATTAGCCCGCGGAGATGGCGAAAGCTTAACCGGCATTCCACTGGCCCACAAAGATATTTTTTGCACCAAAGGCATTAAAACCACATGCGCTTCAAAAATGCTCGATAATTTTATCGCACCCTATGATGCAACGGTGATAGAAAAATTTAACCAGGCTGGCGCAGTTACCCTTGGCAAAACCAATATGGATGAATTTGCCATGGGCTCATCCAATGAAACCAGCTTTTATGGCCCAGTAAAAAATCCCTGGGGGAAGAATCATGTACCAGGTGGCTCATCAGGGGGTTCCGCCGCCGCCGTTGCAGCCCTACTGGCACCTGGCGCAACAGGCACCGATACTGGCGGCTCGATTCGCCAGCCAGCCGCATTGTGCAATCTAACCGGCATCAAACCAACCTATGGCCGCGTATCTCGCTGGGGCATGATTGCTTTTGCTTCGAGCCTGGATCAAGGCGGCGTCATGACCCGCACCGCAGAAGACGCCGCTATTCTGTTAAATGTGATGGCAGGTTTTGACAGCAAAGACTCGACCAGCATAAACCAACCCGTTGATGATTACCGTGCCAATCTTAATAACGACCTAACCGGTTTACGTATTGGTTTACCCAAAGAATTTTTCGATGAAAAGCTGGACAATCAAATGGCCAGCAAAATTCAAGACGCGATCAAAGTTTATCAACAAGCCGGCGCAGAAATTGTCGATATCGAATTACCTCATTCTGCATTGTCAGTGCCGGCCTATTATGTCATCGCCCCGGCTGAATGCTCATCAAATTTATCCCGTTATGACGGCGTTCGATTTGGCTATCGCTGTGAAAATCCCATCGACCTGGAAGACCTTTACAAACGCTCACGCGGCGAAGCCTTTGGCGCCGAAGTAAAACGACGTATCATGATCGGTACCTACGCGCTATCTGCAGGTTATTACGATGCTTATTATTTAAAAGCACAAAAAGTCCGCCAGCTCATCAGTAATGACTTTAAAGCCGCTTTTGAAAAATGCGATGTCATCATGGGTCCAACAACACCCGACACTGCGTTTGAGCTAGGTGAAAAATCTCAAGACCCGGTAACGATGTATCTTTCGGACATTTATACTATCGCAGTAAACCTGGCAGGACTACCCGCTATGTCAATACCAGCAGGTTTTGTGAATGACATGCCGGTGGGTTTACAAATCATTGGTAACTATTTCGATGAAAGTCGTTTGCTCAATGTCGCCCATCAATATCAGCAAATAACCGATTGGCATCAACAAACGCCAGCGGGGATTTGTTAGGAGCCGCTTGATGAAAATGCTCAGCACCCGGCACCACTAATTGAAAAACTCTGGGAATGACTAAAGATACCCCAGGGGAAAAATCTGAGGTAAAAACATTATGCAATGGGAAGTTGTAATTGGATTAGAAATTCATGCCCAACTGGCAACAAAAAGTAAAATATTCTCTGGCGCCTCAACAGCGTATGGCGCCGAGCCCAATACCCAGGCCTGCGCCATCGACTTAGGTTTGCCAGGTGTCTTGCCAGTATTAAATAAAGAAGTGCTTCGCATGGCCGTATTGTTTGGCCTGGCAATAAACGCGGACATTAGCCGACAATCAGTATTTGCCAGAAAAAATTATTTCTATCCTGATTTACCCAAGGGTTATCAAATCAGCCAAATGGACTTGCCGATTGTAAAAAACGGCTCCTTAGAAATTGAACTTGAAGACGGTCAAACTAAAGTCATTGCACTGACTCGCGCACATTTAGAAGAAGATGCCGGGAAATCACTACACGAAGACTTTGCTGGCATGACAGGTATCGACTTAAACCGCGCAGGCACGCCATTGCTAGAAATCGTTTCTGAACCGGATATGCGCTCAGCAAAAGAAGCTGTGGCCTTTATGAAAAAAATTCACTCATTGGTGCAATATCTCGGCATTTGTGATGGCAATATGCAAGAAGGCTCATTCCGCTGTGACGCTAATGTGTCGGTGCGACCCAAAGGACAGGAAAAACTCGGCACGCGCACCGAATTGAAAAACATTAATTCCTTTCGCTTTGTAGAAAAAGCCATAAACCTGGAAGTTGAACGACAAATTGAACTGATAGAAGATGGTGGCACAATCACCCAGGAAACGCGACTTTACGACGCTGACCGCGATGAAACCCGCCCTATGCGCAGCAAAGAAGAAGCCAATGACTATCGCTACTTCCCGGATCCTGACTTGCTGCCAGTAGAAGTCGATGACGCCTATATTGAACAAGTCAGAACACAATTACCGGAACTACCGGCCGAGAAAAAAGCCCGCTTTATTGCAGAGCTTGCTTTAAGCTCTCAGGACGCGGAAATGTTAACCGCACAAAAAGAATTGGCGGATTTTTTTGAAAGCACGGTAGAAGCCGCTAATGGTGAAGCCAAACTTTGTGCCAACTGGATTATGGGCGAACTTGTCGCCACACTCAATAAATCTGGCAAAGATATTAGCCAAAGCAATATCAGTCCAGAACGTCTCGGCGGTCTGATCCAACGCATTAAAGACAATACCATCTCAGGAAAAATTGCTAAATCGGTCTTTGAATTTTTGTGGAACGAAGAAGGTACAGCGGATGAAATCATCGAACGCAAAGGTTTAAAGCAAGTCACCGACAGTGGTTTTATTGAAAAAATTATTGCTGAAGTCATGACAAACAATCCAGAGCAAGTTGAGCAATACCGTAGCGGCAAAGAAAAAGTCTTCGGCTTTTTTGTAGGAAAAGTAATGCAAGCATCTCAAGGCAAGGCTAACCCCGCACAAGTTAATCAATTGCTAAAAGATAAGCTCAAGAGCTGATCGTTAGACCCAATATACAGAGCCCAAGCAGAGACAGTAATGCCAAAAGATAGTTTGACGCGTTTTATTTTTGAAAATCTTCCCGTTCGTGGCCTTATCGTCCAGCTCAACGATACCTGGCTGGAACTGCAAAAACGAAAAACCTACCCCCAAACAGTTAAACACGTTTTGGGAGAGTTTGCTGCAGCGAATATATTACTGGCCTCCAACCTCAAATTGGAAGGCACAATGACCATGCAAATTCAAGGCGACGGCCCGATAAACCTCATGATAATGCAATGCAACCACCATCACGAGCTGAGAGGTTTGGCACATCATACTGAAAACATCGATAATACCAGAAACCTGGCAACACTCTTTGGCAAAGGACAACTGGCCATCACCATTGACAACAAACAATCTGCCAATCGATACCAAGGCATCGTTGAACTTGAAGGTGAAAAAATCAGCCACGCATTGGAAAACTATTTACAGCAATCAGAACAACTCACCACTAAGCTGATTTTAGCAACAGACGACAACCATGCTTGTGGTATTCTGTTACAAAAGCTACCGGGTGAAACACTGGAGAATGCGGATGACTGGAATCGCATTACCCAACTAACAGACACATTAAAAGATCAGGAATTGTTTGAACTGGATGCACAAACTATCTTGCATCGATTATTCAATGAAGACAACATCCGTTTGTTAGGTGCCGAGCCCTGCCAGTTTAAATGCAGCTGCTCAGCAGAGAGGGTCGGAAAAATGCTAATCTCTCTAGGCAAACACGAAGTGGATGACATTATCGCAAAACAAGGTAACATTGATATCGACTGTGAATTTTGCAATCAACATTACCGATTTGACAAAATAGATGCCGAAGCGTTATTCATATCAGAATTCCCCCTTAATAATCCTCTATCAACCACAAAACATTAACGCTCTTTCCTGCAGGAGCACGATTAGCTGCCATGGCGGATAACTCACAAAAAACTAATCTCACTGCAACCCAGGTCACTGAGAGAGTAACCCGACATCTCGCGGCGGCACAAAAAGCCAATATCCGTTTACCCGTAGTTATTTATGCCGACGACGCACAAGCCGAGCACTTGTGCGCCGAGCTCGCCAAGCAATTTAGCCCAACACGTACCGCCTGGGTCAGTGAACACAATACCGCGACAAATAATATCTTCGCTAAAAATGCAACTTTCGTCATCGGCAAAGAATTCGAGGCTGCATTTTTTTACTATAAACAACACTCAGATGTAAATTTGTTTGCTGCGTTAGCGGGTACACTTTTAGGTGGTGGTCTGTTTATCACAATATTGGATAAACTTGCACAAAACCCGTCACATCGCTTCGAAGCGCGCCTGTTAAAAATTATTAATTATAGCAACTGCATTAAAATATTTTCGAAAGAGAATGGATTTGAAATTGATGAATCCCAGTTTTGCACTGAAACCTTGCAGAATAACTCTGCACCAGACTATAGCGAACAACTCACGGCAATCAATCTGATTCAACACGTGGCAACGGGGCCCGTTAATCAGCCACTCGTCATCAAAGCCGCCAGAGGCAGAGGAAAATCAGCCGCACTCGGCATCGCCTGCGCGAAACTAAAAAGCCAAGCGGCTTGTAAAACAATTATCACAGCGCCAACACGCGCAGCGACCACGGTGCTGTTTAAACATTTCAATGTTGAATCAAACACTGCAGAATCACTGTCATTTTTCGCGCCAGACGAGCTTGTCAGAACGTTGCCCACCGCTAATCTCCTGATTATTGACGAAGCCGCCTCACTACCCACGCCTATGCTAAGTAAACTGTTAGCCCACTATCGCCGAATCGTATTCGCCACAACCACACAGGGTTACGAAGGCTCAGGACAAAGCTTCACAATTCGCTTTCAACCCTACCTGGACACTCTCACACCTAAATGGAAAGAATTCACGTTAACGAATCCCATACGCTGGGCCAACAACGATCCACTCGAATCACTCACGAATCAGTTGTTTTTGTTTGATAGCCCGCAGCAGACAAACTCGATCAACGATCAAGCAACAACAGAATCTCAGTTTTCCTTGCTAGACCGTTCAAGCCTACTGCAGGATGAACCACTGCTTAGACAAATTTATCACTTGTTGCAATTGGCACATTACAAAACTCGTCCTAGTGATCTTAAACAAATACTCAACAACACCGACTACACGCTATTCATAGCCCGTTGGAAAACACAAGTCACTGCGGTTGCCATTGCTATCAGCGAGGGAGAATTAGACGAGAATCTGTCTAAAGAAATTTATCGAGGATCACGCAGACCCATCGGCAATCTGCTGCCTCAGTCACTCGCATTTCACCTCGCCCAGCCTGACATGGCCGCCAGCCGCTACTTACGTGTATCGCGCATCGCCGTACATCCCTCCATACAGCATCAGGGAGTTGGCAGTCATTTACTGTCGTTTATTGAAAAATACGCTGAGGATAATAAGTATGACGCTATCGGAAGTTCATTTGGTGCAACACCACAGCTGTTACACTTTTGGTTAGAGAAAGATTACCAGTTACTTCGTATTGGCCACTCCCGCAAAGCCAGTAGCGCCATGCACGCCGCATTGGTATTGAAAGCGTTGAATGACGATAGTCACAAATCACTGGCGCCTCTCAGGGCGATTTTTTTTGAAAATTTCGAATTGCAACTTACTGAAGCTCTACAGCAACTCGAAATAGAAATCATCTGCACGATTTACCGATTCAATATAACTGAGAACGAAATTCCAGATTCTCGACACTGGAAAAATGCCTACAGTTACGTTTTTTTAAACCGAAATTATGACGACTGCCAATCGAGTCTGATTAAGTGCTTGCGATATGCTTTATCTGATATAGATAAAAACACCATTGAAGATTACACGCTTTTAAATCTCGCCATTTATAAACTGTTGCAACGGCATTCCTGGCAGGAACTAGCACAAACATTCAATCTCAGCGGGAAAAAACAAGCGGCGTTAAAAGTGAAGTCTCAATTTGCTCAAATGCTCATTCGTCATATGCCAAATGAAATAAAAAATGCACTTTACATTATTGCTCGTTGAGCACTGCAGTTATATCCGCAATGCGCTCAATAACTACTTCATTCTCCGGATCAAGCACTAACAATTTTTGATAACACTGCATGGCTTCCACCCAATTTTTCTGCTCAATATACAGCTCGCCCAAATTAATCAAAGCCACATCAAATTTGGGTGAAGTCTCCAACGCTCGCAAATAGAATATTTCCGCTAGACCATAATCACCATATTCCACATAAGCATTGGCTAAGTTAAACTTGGCCTCGGTATAGTCGTCCTTCAGTCTTACCGCCGTCTGATAGGCTGCCAGTGCAAGCTCCACTTTACCACCCCTTAAATAAAGATTACCCAGGTTATTATGAAAAACGGGTACAGCTGAGTTATGCTGAATAGCAAGTTGAATTAATTTTTCTGCTTTATCGAGCTGCTGCAACTGAAAAGCAATCATCCCCAACAAATGCAAAGCGTCGACTTGTTGGTTATCTTGCTCAATGGCGATTTGATATAAGCTGGCCGCCATATCTAAATCGCCTTTTTGATGCGCAATCAAGCCTTTATCAACCAATGCTTGAGGGCTTAATTCTTCGGTCACGTTAGCCATCGTATTTATTTGAGCCATAACAATTAACGCCTATGCTATTCAATTAAACAGTGTAAATTCATATAATTAGCTATATCTAGCGAAATTCGTTCCGGTTTTGTCGAGTTATCACTCAAAACAACCGGTCAGCAGCAATGGCAAAAGCTTTTTAGTCAATAATTTCATAAGCTTAGCGAAATAAAAGAGAATAATGTGATTGAAGTAAAAAACCTAAGCTTTAGCCGCGGTGGCAAAGTGTTGTTTGAAAATGCAAATTTAACGATTTTTCCCGGCAACAAAGTCGGTATGATCGGCGCGAATGGGACCGGTAAATCCAGCTTCTTCGCACTCATATTAAAGACCGAACTCGCTGACCAAGGCGATGTGACAATACCGGAGAGACTGCTTGTTTCTCATGTCGAACAAGAAATCTCCAATCAGCAAGAAAAAATCGTCAACTATGCCCTGCAAGGTGATACCAAACTGTTTGCCGTACAACAGAAAATCGCCCAAGCAGAGGCCGAGCATAACGTTGATCAACTCGCCCAGCTGTATGCACAACTGGAAAATCTTGATGGCTACAATGCCAAGCATAAAGCTGAAACGCTGCTATCCGGATTGGGTTTTAAACCCACACAATTCGATCAGCCCATCGCCAGCTTATCGGGTGGCTGGCAAATGCGGCTTAATCTCGCCCGGGCGTTAATGTGCCCTTCGGATATATTGCTACTTGATGAGCCCACTAACCACTTGGATCTGGATACAATCATCTGGCTAGAGAGTTTTCTCAGCGCATATAGCGGCACACTTGTCATCATCTCGCACGACAGGGAGTTTCTTGACTCAGTGACCAATAAAATATTGGCCGTCTCCCAACGCCAGTTAACACTTTATAACGGCAACTACAGCAGTTACGAAAAACAGCTCGGCGAAAAAAATCTGCAGCAACAAGCTGTCGCCAAAAAAACCGAACAAAAAATGGCTGAATTAAGCCGTTTTATTACCCGCTTTAAAGCAAAAGCCAGCAAAGCCAAACAAGCACAAAGCCGAGTGAAAGCGTTAAATAAACTAGAACTCATTGCACCTTTTCAGGCTGACAAAGCCATCCAATTTAGTTTTGAAACGCCCACAAAAGTGCCGCATAGCCTGGCACAACTTGAAAACGTTTGCTTTAGCTACGGTGATAAACAGATATTAAAAAATATTAATTTCAATATTTTTGCAGAGCATAGAATTGGCATCCTGGGCATCAACGGCGCTGGAAAATCAACTCTGGTGAAACTTCTGGTGGGTCAAAACCAACCTACCAGTGGCCATATCAATCGCCATAAAGATATTAATATCGGTTATTTTGCCCAAGACTTTCTACAGCAACTCGATACCTCTTCTTCACCGATCGAACAATATCAACAAAGCTTTCCTGATTTATCGATCCAGGAAATTCGCAATCAACTTGGCATTTTCGGCTTTTCAAATGATATGGCAATGCAGACTATCGACACCATGTCCGGCGGTGAAAAAGCCAGACTGGCACTTAGCATTTTAGTTTACCAAAAACCTAACTTACTCATACTCGACGAACCGACCAATCACCTGGATTTAGAAATCCGAGCATCACTAACCTATGCCCTGCAAAGCTTCGAAGGCGCTCTGCTACTGGTTTCTCACGACCGGCATTTACTGGAAAGTGTGTGCGATGAATTCTGCTTGATGAATAATGGAACATTGCAAGACTTTGATGGTGACCTGGAAGACTACCGCCGATTTGTGCTAGAAAAGCAGCGTAAAAAACCTGAGCAAACTAAGACAACTGATCTAAAACCAAATAAAAAAATGAGTCGCCAAGAGGCCGCAGAACAACGTAAAAAACTCAAGCCATTAAGCAACGAGCTAAAAAAACTGGAAACTAACCTGGAAAAATATCAACGAAAAAATACCGAAATAGAAAACACCCTAGCGTCCAGCGAGATATATCAAGAACAAAACAAAGAAACCCTGAAAAAACTACTCGCAGAAAAAGCCGAGCTTACCAGCAATATCGAAACAACCGAAACACGCTGGATGGAAATTGAAGAAGAACTAGAACGGCTGAAAGCGGAGAGTGAATAATTCTACCTCGCAACCGGAGCTCAAAGTTGCAAAAAACACCACCTTCCAGCACCCGTAGCGGCAACACCTTACCGAGAGACGCCGTGAATACTTCCCTGTAGGCTTGGCGGCAGCATCCATGCTGCCGACACTCTCGAAAAGGCCTTGCCACTACGAGCACTGACTACGGGAAATAGTTTGAACTCCGATTGTAAGTTATATTTTATGCCTCTAAAAAAATGCCTGCCCTTGCTCCTACAAGGACAGGCGTATGCTCTATACCCTTCCATGCTCACACATCATAATTGCAGCTGACAATGAAGGTCCTCACTTTGTCTTTGATAAGATCCCCACTGTGATCTGTTCCTTAGGGATGAAATTTAAATAACATACACAAGTAGCGCTCTGATTTAGTTTCTCGCTGGACGTTCTGATTGACGACTGCATGGATGCAAGAGGTAGAGCATCGCAGGAGCAGCATGCCGAGGAAAAACGCAGCTCTAGCCGGGCTAAAGCGAGTATTTTCAGATTGAAGAACGTTCAGTGAGGAGCTGAAGCAGAGATGCTAGTTTTGTATGTTAATTAAATTTCATCCCTTAGTGCTTAAAATGCCGCATGCCGGTGAATACCATAGCAAGGCCATGTTCGTTGGCGGCGTCTATTACTTCTTGATCCCGCATGGAACCGCCGGGCTGTATGACTGCCGTTATGCCGACTTCAGCGGCGGCATCAATACCGTCACGAAAAGGAAAAAATGCATCGGAGGCCATCACTGATCCTTTGACTTGCAAACTTTCGTCAGCGGCTTTTATACCTGCTATCTTCGCGCTATATACACGACTCATTTGTCCTGCGCCGACGCCAATGGTCTGGCCGTCACGAACATAAATAATGGCATTGGATTTAACAAATTTCGCGACTTTCCAGGCAAAGAGTAAATCCTGCAACTCTTGTGCTGAAGGCTGTTTTATTGTGACTACTGTCAGGTCTGCTGCGGTTACCATACCTTGATCACTGTCTTGCACTAGCAAGCCACCATTGACACGTGTGTAATCCAAGCTCGGTGCAGCATTTTGTTGCCACATACCACACGTCAACACACGCACATTCGGTTTTAAAGAAAGCACCGGCAAGGCATCTGCTGCGATTTCTGGCGCAATGATAACTTCAACAAACTGCCGATCGATAATGGCTTTTACCGTTATTGCATCCAATGGCTGATTGAACGCAATAATACCTCCAAACGCAGAAGTCGGATCTGTTTGAAACGCCAAATCGTAAGCTTGCAGCAAGTTATCTGCAACGGCTACACCGCAAGGATTTGCATGTTTAACAATCACACAAGCCGCTTGCTCAAATTGCTTCACACATTCCAGTGCAGCATTGGTGTCAGCGATGTTATTGAATGACAGCGCCTTGCCTTGAATTTGGTTGGCTGAAGAAACACTGGCATCATTGATTTTTCTTTCGCGATAAAATGCCGCTTGTTGATGCGGATTTTCGCCATAGCGTAGATCTTGTACTTTTATCAGCTGTTGATTGAATGTATGAGGAAACTGCTGTTTCTGTTCACCCTGCATGCTTCCTAGATAATTTGCAATCGCACCATCATAAGCTGCGGTATGCTCAAATGCTTTTAAGGCCAATGAAAAACGCGTGGACTGAGACAATGCGCCATCGTTTTGCTGCATTTCCTTAATAACCGACTGATAATCTGCGGCATCAACCACAATGGCAACCGATGTATGATTTTTCGCGGCAGCACGCACCATAGTTGGTCCGCCAATATCAATATTCTCAATCGCGGTTACAAGATCGCAAGCTGGATTAGCCACTGTTTTTTCAAAAGGGTACAGGTTAACCAGCACCAAATCGATCGGCTGTATGGCGTGTGCCTGCATGACTTCATCATCGATGCCTCGACGCGCTAGAATCCCACCATGTATTTTTGGGTGCAAGGTTTTCACACGACCCGCCATCATTTCAGGAAAACCGGTGTAGTCAGAGACTTCCGTCACTGAAATCCCTTCAGCTTGAAGTAGTTTTGCGCTACCACCGGTTGATAAAATTTCTATATTGTGATCACACAAAAACTTAGCTAACTCAATGATTCCCGTTTTTTCAGATACGCTAATTAAAGCGCGTTTAATCTTTACCATGTAGAAACTCGCATTACTTTGTTTATTGCAAAAAAAAACTGGCCGAAAACTTAAAAAGTTTTCGGCCAGTTTAGAGAGCCACTTAAATGACTGGTTAATTAACCTAAGTCATACATTTTAAGTTTTTTACGTAACGTTCCACGGTTAATCCCTAAGATTTCAGCGGCACGAGTTTGGTTGCCGCGGGTATGCTTTAAAACAACACGCAAGAGTGGTTGTTCAACTTCGCTTACAACCATTTTATACAATTCATTCGTGCTTTGCCCATCCAAATTTCCGAAGTAGGTTTCCATGGCTTCTTGAACGCACTCCTGAATACCCGATGAAGCATCGATAGTATTGGAGCTAGTTGGTAAAGCGGTATCGTTTTCAATAGTGTTTTGAATAGTGTTTTCAGCTGGAATACCGGTCATGCCGCTCGTTCCCCTTCATTTGTTGATTGATTAAAAAATTTATTTATAGCCGTCAGTTGTTCACTGATACTTTCCAATTGGCTTATTGTTTTTCGAAACGAAGCAAAACCTTCAATTTCATCACAATACCAATTCACATGTTTACGTGCTATGCGTACCCCTCTACACTCCCCGTAGAATGAATATAATTGTTTTAAATGTGCTGTTAATACTGCTAGCCGCTCTTCGAGTAAAGGCCTCGGTAGCATCACATCGGAATCAAAATACGCATTCAGTTCCTTAAAAATCCATGGGTTACCTTGAGCGGCTCGTCCTATCATTACCGCATCGGCATTGGTGTACTCAAGGGTTGCTACTACTTTATTGATTGAAGTAATGTCGCCGTTGACAATGACCGGAATACTAAGACATGATTTAATTTCTGCAACCGTATCATATTCAGCGTCACCTTTATAACCACACTCCCTGGTTCTGCCATGAACCGCAATCGCTGCGATTCCCGCGTCTTCGGCAATTTTTGCTATTATAGCGCCATTTTTGTGATTAATGTCCCAACCTGTTCTGGTTTTCAATGTTACAGGTACAGGAACAGAATTTACAACACTTTGTAAAATCTTTGCAACCAACTTTTCATTTGTTAACAATGCAGATCCAGCATAAACATTGCAGACTTTTTTCGCTGGACAGCCCATATTGATGTCAATAATTTGCGCCCCGATATCCACCGCAAATTTTGCTGCTTCAACAAGCTTAATGGGATCAGCCCCGACAATTTGCATACTACGGGGCGTTTCATTTTCTGCAAATTCAATGCGTCGTTGAGTCTTTACTGTATTTCTTAGTTGCGGGGCGCTCGATACCATCTCGCTTGTTGTGAGTCCTGCCCCCATACTCCGACATATTTCTCTGAATGGTCGATCAGTGATGCCCGCCATTGGTGCCAATAAGGCTTTACTTTCAATTAAGTGTTTACCAATATAAAACAAGGGTGCTGAACGTCGCGTCTCAAAGAAGGTGTAATAATACCCAACTACAAAACTTTATGAAACCAAAAATTAAGCAAATTAACACTTTTTTTACTTGATCTTTTCCCTTGCCACTCCTTGGGAAATCAGTTGGGTGCGAATTTAGAGTGCAATCAGTTGATTCTGCGGCGTTTTTACCGGGAGTTTCTCAGACATCCATTTAAGAGCAGATTTTAAAGTGTATTCAGGCAGGATTATTTAAACTTAAATTCAAAGTTTACGGCAGATTCGCCAGGATCCTCTATTTCCAGTTTAATTTCAAATGGAATCTCAGGCGCCATACCGCTTTCAAGGGCGACATCTTTTGCTAAATATTCTTCAGGTGTGAAAGTTCTTTCAGCCATAACTTTATGATTGATGTCAGAAAATGTCAGCACCATCAGCGGAAACTCTTGGGTAAAATCAGCGGCATTTTTTATCACAGAATTAATCAACAATGCATTGTCAGCACTCGGATGACTCACAACATTACGCTCACTCATGCTGATCATGTCTGGCGCTTTGCGCGATGGGACGTCACACGGCATTATTAACCCTAACATCTTACACTCCAATTCTAGTATAGGTATGATTTGCGGGTATTTCACCAAAGCTTCACGCTTGAGATAAATAAATTGGCCCATCAAAATTACCAGCAGTAGAAAGATGAGAGACAGCCATATCATTTTCGATAGTCCACTACCTGAGCCCGAATCATCATCCAGCTCTCGCAGGACAAAATTGTCTGCAGAATACCTTGGTGAAGTCGGAGCAACATTCGGTTTAACATTCTGCTCACTGTCTTGCATGCCCAAGGCTGCCGAATCCAGATCAAAGTCGTCAAAACCACTCAAGTTAAGCTCATCTAGTTGATCTTTCTGATTATTATTTCTATTTTTAGATGCCGAAGCAGGATTGTAGTCTTGCTCCAATTCGTCTGTAAAGTTTTCAAGGCCGGAAAACGATGCATTCAAATCGTCACTCAAATCCAGCCCAGATAAGGAACTGAAGTCACCCACTTCGGGTGAATGCGACAAACTTAAATCATCCTGTCGTTGCATTGGCGCTTGAGCTGATTTGTCAACAACTGCACTAATATCTTCATCAAACAAGCCATCCAGCGCGTTATCGATTTCTTGATTAATGCCACTCAAATTGTTGTCAAAAGCTTCGCCAGTCGAACCAGCGAATATCGAATTATTCTCCGATCGCTCATCGCGCTCAAAGACGGCGGAACTTAAACTCAAATCACCTAAACCAGAGGCTTCACCTAAACTTGAGGCTTCACCCGAACCATTATTCTTAACCACTTCACTAAACGGTGGTATCGCGAATACTGATGAATTGTTTGTATCCTCATCCAGCTTATTGACAGCCGCTTCAAACGCAAAATCAGCGACACCACTGTTAGCCATATCGGTTTCAAACGAAGTTTCCGCTGAATTAGTGGGGGACTGCAATTGACTGAATGAGGTAACAGTGTTCGACGACTCTGCCACTTCAGAGACTTCATTTTCAATTACTGAGGTTTTACCGCCCTCAAGTGAAACCTCTTCTCCAATGGCTTCTACGTCTGCACCACCTACTACCGGGACAGGCGTTTTTTTCCTGCGCGCTAAGGCGGAAGCAGGAACGGTGTCTGTCAATGCGGCTAGTGCGTTAAACACCTTATTGCAAGTCCCACAGCGAACCCTGCCTTCCGCCACTTTTAGATGGGCTGACGTTACTTTAAAGAAAGTATGACAATTAGGGCACTCTGTGTACATTTTTTAATCCAAATAAACGATGGTGACGACAAGTTAGGAGCCTGGCGAGGTTTTATGCTTTCCTGCTACCACTTAAAAGCACCCAGCCATCCAATGAATCTGCGCGCAGCATTGTAAAGTAGGGCTCATAAGCGCATAAAACCTCGTCCGCCTGCGCATCCAAAATACCAGAAAGCACGATTTTACCCTCCGGCTTGACCCACTCAGCAAATGTTTTAGCAAAACCTATCAGCGGCTTGGCTAGAATATTAGCTAGCAAGATATCGACCAGTTTGTCCTGAAACTGCTCTGGTAAGCAGGCATTTATTGCCTGAACCACAGCGTTATTTGCCGCATTTGTGCGAGTTGCATCAATCGCTTGCGGGTCAATATCTACCGCGTCCACCGCAACTGCGCCCAATTTTGCAGCCGCAATAGCTAATATTCCCGAGCCACAGCCGTAATCGATAACCGTGTTATTACTCGGTGAGTTGGCATCCAACCAAGCCAGGCACATGGCGGTTGTGGCGTGGGTTCCAGTCCCAAACGCAAGCCCGGGATCCAGATAAATATTGACGGCTTTGTCGTCAATAGGTTGATAAGTGCTGGGAATAATCCATAAGTTAGCGCCAAACTGCATGGGTTTGAACTCATCCAGCCAGGCTCTTTCCCAAGCCTGATCAGCAATTTCTTCCAGCTGATAAGACGCCATAGTGTCAGGGTATTTACGCGTCATCAATTGAATAACTAATTGAATCTCCAGCTCCGCATCAAACAAACCAACCACTTGGGTATCGTTCCAGAGCGGCGTTTCACCCGGCATTGGTTCATAGATTTTATCTTCCCCGCCTTCTTTAAACGTCACCGCCAAAGCGCCTAACTCATGTAAATAGTCCGATATATTTTCCGCTTCTGCCTGCTTAGTGAAGCAGGTAAGTTGATTCCAAGCCATAATCCGCGTTAGCTTTCCAGCTTCTTTTCCAGGTAGTGAATATTCGTACTCCCAGCTTTAAAGCCCGCATCGCGGAAAATATCCTCATGCAATGCAATATTGGTATTAATACCATCAATCACCATCTCACTTAGCGCGGTGCGCATTCTCGCAATTGCCGAATCTCGACTATTGCCATGCGCAATGATTTTACCAATCATAGAATCATAATAAGGCGGTACAACATAACCATTATAGATGTGTGACTCAATCCGGATCCCAGGCCCCCCGGGTGCATGGTAGTTAGTGATTTTACCGGGTGACGGCATGAAGGTCTTGGCATCTTCAGCGTTGATGCGGCACTCAATCGCGTGACCACGCAGAGTGATGTCATGCTGCTGATACGACAATGGCTCGCCGGCGGCAATCTTGAGTTGAGCAGCCACCAAATCAACTCCCGTCACCATTTCAGTCACCGGGTGCTCAACCTGCAGACGTGTATTCATTTCTATAAAGTAGAAATTTCCGTTTTCATACAGAAACTCAAAGGTTCCCACACCTCGGTAGCCTATTTTTCGACAGGCTTCAGCGCAACGTTCCCCCATTTCACGCCGCACATCTTCGGTAATGCCGGGCGCCGGAGCTTCTTCAATCACTTTTTGATGGCGACGCTGCATTGAGCAGTCTCGCTCACCAAGATGAATCGCATGGCCGTGCGAATCGGCCAACATTTGAAATTCTATGTGGCGCGGGTTTTCTAAAAACTTTTCCATATAAACGGCATCATTACTGAAAGCGGCCAAAGCTTCAGATTTGGTCAGGGAAACAGCATTAGGCAAAGCCGCTTCGCTGCGAACCACGCGCATGCCACGACCACCACCGCCGCCAGCGGCTTTGATAATCACGGGGTAACCGATTTCTCGCGCTATCCTGATATTTTCTTCAGGGTCTACACCTAATGCCCCGCCAGAACCCGGTACGCAGGGAACGCCTGACTTTTTCATTGCTTCTATCGCAGAAACTTTATCGCCCATGAGCCTGATCGTCTCTGGTTTGGGACCAATAAAAACAAAACCACTGCTCTCACAGCGTTCGGCAAAATCAGCGTTTTCCGACAAAAAACCGTAACCGGGATGAATGCCCACCGCATCGGTCACTTCTGCCGCACTGATTATCGCTGGCACGTTGAGATAACTTTCTGCCGAGGGCGCAGGACCAATACAAACAGATTCATCGGCAAATCGTACGTGTTTCAAGTCACGATCCGCTGCGGAGTGAACGGCAACTGTTTTTATTCCTAACTCACGGCATGCACGCAATATTCTGAGTGCGATCTCGCCGCGATTGGCAATGACAATTTTATTTAGCATGAGTCACTTTTTCTTTTGAATGGATTTAACAAAGCAAAGATTAAACCCGGATATTTCATGAATTCACGAGATTATCGCAAAGAGATTTGATTTTACAGAAGATTATCTGATTGAGCGCCGTACCCCTGCGTACAGTCGATTGACGACTGCATGGATGCAAGAGATAGAGCAACGCAGGAGCAGCTTGCCGAAGACAATCTTCTGTAGAATCAAAGATCAAGCGAGAAATCGTGTAATTCATGAATTATCCAGGTTAACTTACTCGATGATGAACAAAGTTTCGCCATATTCGCACGGCTGGCCATTTTCAACCAGGATATCAACGATTAATCCGCTTTTATCTGCTTCGATTTGATTTAATATCTTCATTGCCTCAATAATGCACAAAGTATCGCCCACCTCAACTCGATCACCCAGCTCAACAAATGATTTGGCGCCAGGAGAAGAGGCGCGATAAAAAGTTCCAACCATGGGTGATGTGACTGCATGCCCAGCAATTTTGGGAGCAACGGTTACTTCTGGCGCGACGGCTGGTGCAGCGGCGGCGACTGGCGGCGCTGCAGCCGGCATATATTGCATGGGCGCCATCGACATCGGATTGTTACGACTTATCCTGACCGACTCTTCCCCCTCATGGATTTCTATCTCAGCGACCCCTGATTCATCTAACAGCTCAATGAGTTTTTTAATTTTTCGTATGTCCATCGTAATGACTAATTCCTCGTTTCAATATAATGAATTGCAGCGTTTAGCGCGGCCTCGTAGCCATAGGCGCCCAACCCGCAAATAACGCCAACCGCAATATCCGAGAAAAACGAGTGATGACGAAACTCTTCCCTGGCGTGCACGTTGGAGAGATGTATTTCAATAAAGGGGATATGCACAGCGGACAAAGCATCACGCAGTGCAATACTCGTGTGGGTAAATGCGGCCGGATTGATCACAATGGCGTCAACTTTATCCGGCAAGGCCTGCTGCACCTTGAGCACCAACTCATGTTCCGCATTGCTTTGAAAAACGCTCAACGCCACATCGCGCTCAGCGGCAATATTTTGTAAGCGCTCATTGATGCTATTCAGTGTTGCCTTACCGTAGTGATCAGGTTCACGCTGACCGAGCAAATTCAGGTTTGGTCCGTGTAATATGAGTATTTTGGCCATAAAATAACCGCTAAAGCGAAATTCCCTATGGAAATGTGATTTCTACGGAATTTTGCATTAGATAACGGTAGATGTCCAGAGTTTTAGGGGAAATCGCTACAATTAGCGACCAGTTTCAGTATATTTCAGCACTAAGTTGCAGTGCCGCTGTGAGTAATAAAATTTACAAGGTGTTGTTAATAAGGCGTTCGAGAGAGTTTTGTGAGACTTCGCCACGATAAGTTCTGACGATAAAACCCTCACGATCAATGACGGCGGTGTATGGCAATGCACCCAAACGGTTTCCAAAATCCTCAGATACCCGAATCGCGTCATCATCTCCCAGCAAAATCGGATATTCCAGGCCTAGTGTGGCGATATAATCCTGAACCTTGTTTTCATCATCCAGTGCAATACCGACAAATTGTAAACCTTGCGCGCCATATTTTTTCTGCAACTCGATAAAAACCGGCATTTCTTTACGGCACGGCGGACACCAGGTGGCCCAAAAATTAACGACTGTCACTTTGCCGTTCCATTCGTTCATGTTACGCATTTCGCCAGTTAGGTCAGGCAGAAGAAAACCAGGCCTGTACTGAGACACCATCGCTTTGGCTTCTTGTGCTGCCGGGGTATTATCCAAGTACAATTTAACTACATAGTTGCCCGCCATAAAAGCCACGACGACAGCGATTCCCATTAATCCAAATCGAATTGCGTTTAATGCTTTAATGCTCATTGGAATGCCCTTATAACATGCGCCTCAAATGGTTTCGCATCCATGTGACCCACCAGACGCAGCGCTGACAACTCTTCACCCTGGCGATTAAAAAACAACATGGATGGCGGCCCTATAACGCCAAGTTTTTTCATCAACGCCTGGTCAACATCATCATTGGCGGTAACATCTGCCTTCAAAAGAACGCCATTAGCTAAAGCCGTCTGTACGCCAGCATCTGAAAACGTGTATCGCTCCATTTCTTTACAAGACACACACCAGTCCGCATAAAAATCCAGAAAAACTGGCTTACCCTGCTGGTTTGCCAACGAGATTTTTTGCTCGAGATCCTCCAGTGACTTGATCTTGTCGAATGCCACCGCTGTTGTCACAACCGCATTGCCAGTACCCGCACTTAAAGCCCGTAAAGGCTGCAATGGGTCTGAAGAGTTTGACGCTACCCCAACCAATTGCAGAACCCCGTAGATCAGCAGCACCACTCCCAAACCTTTCCAAAGCTTTTTCCAGCCACTGGCAGCCGCATCCAACGAGCTCAACGCGCCCAGGTAGACACCTGACATTATCAGCAACAATGCCCATAACAACATTGCTACGGCTGACGGAATAATGCGCTCCAGCATCCAGATCGCCACAGCCAGCAGCATAACGCCAAAAACGGCTTTTATGGCATCCATCCAGGCTCCGGCGCGCGGCAATAACTTACCCGCTGAGGTGCCTATCGCTAATAATGGTGCGCCCATGCCCATGCTCAACGCAAATAACGCTAAACCGCCCAGCACCGCATCACCGGTTTGACCGATATAAATTAGCGCACCCGCCAACGGCGCCGCCACGCAAGGACCAACAATCAAAGCAGACAGAAAACCCATGATTGCGACCCCGACCAAAGTACCGCCGCGTTGCTTGTTACTAATATCAGTGAGCTTGGATTGCCAGGAAGAGGGTAGCTGCAATTCGTAAAAGCCAAACATTGAAAGCGCTAATAAGACAAAGACAATACTGAAACCACCCAAAATCCAGGGGTTTTGGAATACTGCCTGCAAATTTGCGCCAAACAATCCAGCAAAGACCCCGGCTACAGTATAGGTTAATGCCATTGCCAGGACGTAAACCAAAGACATCGTAAACGCCCTGCGCGTCGTCACTGCTTCGCCTTGACCAACGATAATGCTGGAAAGAATAGGAATCATCGGGAATACACACGGCGTAAATGATAGCAACAAACCAAAACCGAAGAAGCTGAGTATCACCCAGAAAATGTTATCCCCCGCGATTGAAGCCGCGATACCATCTTGTTCCGATACAATGGGTTGCGCCGCAGTAGAGAGACTAAGCATGCCGGGCGCATTTGGGTCAGAAGTAGCAGCCACCGCAAACTGGTTTGGCGCGCTTTGCCCGGCCGGTAAAGCCAGGGACATGATTCGCTCTTCCGGTGGATAACAAAAACCGGCATCAGCACAGCCTTGAAATTTTGCCCGCAAAACAATATCAGTCGGTGAGGTAACAGCTCTCGAGAGTGGGATTTTTATTGCAGCCTCTTGGGTATAAACCTCCATATCCCCAAAGTTTTCGTCATGGGTCATTTTACCTTTGGGAAAAATTGCCGGTTCCAGCGTGACGCCGCCGGCTTCATCCAATGAAAAAACAAACTTTTCACGGTATAAATAATAACCTTCAGCCACTTCCCAATGCGCCAGCAAGGTATTGCCGTCAATGATTTCTACAGTGAAAGCAAAGGCTTGATCTACCGGTAAAAACTCCTTCTTGCCGATAAAGCCCAGACGCTCTTTTATCGAAAAGAAAGACGACGAGGATTTCTCGGGCAAATCGACAAAACCTGCCGGTTCAGCCATTTCCACCGGGATTAACGAAACAGCTGCATCGACTTTTTGCGGCGGATAACACAATCCTATATCTGCGCACCCTTGAGAAACTGTCTTGATGACAATGTCTTGATCGGCATCTTCCGTTCGCGAGATGGGAATATCGAGCACTATTTTTTGCCGATAACTCTCAACTTTACCGAAAAACTCATCTTCCATGATTTTGCCTTTAGGGAATTCAACATCCCCTAAAGTGATACCTTTGGCGTTGGTGCTAAACTGAAATTTTTCTTTATATAAATAGTGTCCTTCGGCAATTTCCCATTCAAAGCGTAGGATATGTGGATCAATGGCGTATGCTTTTAGCTTGAAAGCCTCTTCAACTTTTAACGGTTCCGCATCACCAAACAAAGCATGAGCAGGCGTTGTCGACAAGAAAAATAACAGAAATATCAATAAGTAACGAATTTTCACGAGTTAACTACACCACTAATCCAGGATAAATAGGCCGGTAAACCACTGCTAATAGGGACTTCGATAATTTCAGGAAGTTCATAAGGGTGATTTTCCGCAATAAACAAACTTAACGCCGAAAATTTAGCGCTTTCGGTCTTAATCAACAACTGACATTCCCGCCCCCGTGTTAACTTGCCTTGCCACTGATAAATCGAAAGCATTTCCGGCAAGACGTTAACGCAAGCGGCTAATTGCTTTTCAACTATTTGTTCGGCAAACTGCTGGGCAGCATCCGCACCAGGAAACGTTGTTAAGATGATTGAATACTGCACTTGATTTTCCATGACATAGCACTCACATTAAGTAAACCACGATAATTTTTTGTAGACCGCCAAAAGATTCGCCATACTATAATCCTAGAGTCCGCAGTTGAACGTTTACAGGTCAATATAACATTATGAATTTATTAAATATATCAACTGCACTGCAGTTCACCCTTTCGGTGACTCACTGCAACTGTATTGCACGCCCCTTTGCACACGCAAGGCAGTGCAAAATGACGCACACTACAGGCTGCTCAACTGCGGACTCTAGGATAATAACTACCCGCATATCAACCTTAAACCCCAACAAAAGAGTATAAAACGGCAAGCCAATGAATATCTTTCGATCACTTCTTCTGCTTTTCCTCATCATCCCGGTGATTGAGATTTACCTGTTGATCCAGGTTGGTAGTGCCATCGGTGCATTCACCACCATTCTGTTGATTATCGCCACGGCTGTCATCGGTGCGTACTTATTGCGTCTGCAGGGCATATCGACTCTCAATCGAGTGCAATCTAGTTTGCAACGTCATGAAGTCCCTGCCATTGAGATACTGGAAGGTCTAACGCTGCTTATTTCAGGTGCGCTACTGCTCACTCCCGGTTTTTTTACTGATTCAATCGGCTTTCTCGCGCTCATCCCGGCGGTGCGACGAAGGTTCATCATCTGGGGCTTAAAACACGTGAACGTTATTCAAATGAAGCAAAATTCGACCAACACGGTTGATGGAAAAGCCCGCAAACCACGCGACAACAGCGTCATCGAGGGCGAATATAAGAAAGAAAAAGAGTGAAAACCACTTTTTTCAAGAATTTTTCCACTGCGCACTTGATAATTCACAATTAAGCCCTATATTTAGCACTCACAAGATGAGAGTGCTAAACCACAAAACCTCTCATTAATGTACTAATTCCAGTTTGCAAACAATCTGGTATGACTGATTTGTTAACTACCAAGGAGAGAAAACCTATGAATATCCGTCCTTTACACGATCGTGTCGTCATTCGTCGCATGGAAGAAGAGCGCACTACACCTGGCGGTATTGTGATTCCTGACTCAGCGACAGAAAAACCCGAGCAAGGCGAAATCCTGGCAGTGGGTAACGGCAAAATACTAGACAACGGTGATGTCCGTGCTTTAGACGTCAAAGTTGGCGACAAAGTATTATTCGGCAAATATGCCGGCACTACCGTGAAAATGCTAGGAGAAGAAGTTCTAGTAATGCGTGAAGACGACATTTTGGCGGTAGTTGCTTAATCAAGCACTTCCAGAAATAACTATTTATATTTAAGCAAATTATAGAGGCAAATACCTATGTCAGCAAAAGAAGTCCGTTTTGGCGATGACGCTCGTCAACGTATGTTAAAAGGCGTTAATATTTTAGCCAACGCGGTTAAAGTTACCTTAGGCCCAAAAGGTCGTAATGTCGTATTATATAAGTCTTTCGGCGCACCAACCATCACTAAAGATGGCGTATCCGTTGCCAAAGAAATAGAGTTAGCTGATAACTTCGAAAACATGGGTGCGCAAATGGTTAAGGAAGTTTCATCACAAACTTCTGACATCGCGGGCGACGGCACCACCACAGCCACAGTATTAGCTCAATCTATCGTAACTGAAGGCATGAAAGCCGTTGCAGCGGGCATGAACCCAATGGATCTTAAGCGCGGCATTGACAAAGCAGTAATCGCAGCGGTTGCTGAATTGAAAAAAATCTCAAAACCCTGCACTGATGACAATGCCATTTCTCAAGTAGGCACTATTTCTGCCAACTCTGACAGCAACATCGGCGGCATCATTGCCGAAGCGATGGGCAAAGTGGGTAAAGAAGGCGTTATCACTGTTGAAGAAGGTTCTGGCTTTGACAATGAATTGGATGTCGTTGAAGGTATGCAATTTGATCGCGGCTATCTTTCTCCCTACTTCGTTAACAATCAAAACAACATGACCGCTGAATTAGAAGAACCCTTCATTTTGTTGCATGACAAAAAGGTCTCTAATATCCGCGAGTTACTGCCAGTACTGGAAGGCGTTGCCAAATCCGGCAAACCATTATTGATCATCGCAGAAGATGTTGATGGTGAAGCATTGGCAACATTAGTCGTTAACAGCATCCGCGGTATTGTTAAAGTCTGTGCTGTTAAAGCACCAGGTTTTGGTGACCGTCGTAAAGCCATGTTACAAGACATCGCGGTATTAACCGGTGGCCAGGTAATTTCTGAAGAAATCGGCATGAGCCTTGAGAAAGCCACACTGGAAGATCTTGGTACAGCGAAGAAAATTGTTATCACCAAAGAAAACGCAACCATTATCGATGGCGCGGGCAACCACACTGATATCCAAGCACGAGTAACACAAATTCGCACTCAAATCGAAGAAGCCTCTTCAGACTATGACAAAGAAAAATTGCAAGAGCGTGTTGCTAAACTCGCTGGCGGTGTTGCAGTTATCAAAGTCGGCGCAGCAACTGAAGTTGAAATGAAAGAGAAGAAAGCGCGTGTCGAAGATGCGCTTCACGCAACTCGTGCAGCGGTTGAAGAAGGTGTTGTGCCTGGCGGTGGTGTTGCATTGGTTCGCGCTCAGAAAGCCATAACTGGCCTGAAAGGCGATAACCATGACCAAGATATCGGTATCACTATTGCGCGCCGCGCAATGGAAGAGCCTCTTCGTCAAATCGTTGAAAACTGTGGCGCAGAATCCTCTGTCGTTCTCAACAAAGTTGCAGATGGCAAAGGTAACTACGGTTTCAATGCTGGCACTGAAGAGTATGGTGACATGATTGAAATGGGTATTTTGGATCCAACTAAAGTAACACGTTCTGCATTGCAAAACGCGGGTTCAGTTGCCGGTCTGATGATCACCACTGAAGCTATGGTTGCTGAACTACCAAAAGAAGAAGGTGCAGCGGCTATGCCTGATATGGGTGGCATGGGCGGTATGGGTGGCATGGGCGGCATGATGTAAACCATCTCCCATTAGCTACAAACAAAAAGCCCTGCTAACATATAGCGGGGCTTTTTTATGTCAAGTGCCAGCTCAATGACGGTAAAGGTGCCACCTTCCACCGCCCGCAGTGGTGACTATTTTTAACTCCTAATTTCATGTTTAATGTAACAACCCTATGCCTGACTTTAAGCAACAATTACCGCCACTTTCACTCTACATACACTTTCCCTGGTGCGTACAAAAGTGCCCTTATTGCGATTTCAACTCTCACCAGCAAAAAGCAACACTACCTGAAGATGCGTACATCAACGCACTACTGCAAGACCTGGAAAATGATTTACCGTTAATCTGGGGACGCAAGGTCAGCACGATTTTTATGGGCGGGGGAACACCCAGTTTATTTTCCCCACAAGCCATGGAAAACTTATTAAATGGCATTCGCGCACGAATACCACTATCACCCTTTGCCGAAATAACCATGGAAGCCAACCCCGGAACACTAGAAAACGAAAAACTGTTTGGATTTCGCGAAGCAGGCATTAATCGCGTGTCGCTTGGCGTACAAAGTTTTAACGACCAGCATTTGAAAACACTTGGCCGAATTCATAACGCTGACAGAGCAATGAGAGCCATCGAATTAGCGAAACAAGCAGGTTTTGATAATATCAACATTGACCTCATGCATGCTTTGCCAAATCAAACTCTGCAACAAGCGCTAAGTGACATAGAAACAGCATTGTCTTTTGAGACCACGCACCTCTCATACTATGAATTAACATTGGAACCCAATACGCCGTTTTACCAGAATCCACCCGCTTTACCCAACCCTGACCATGCCTGGGATATTTTTCAACAGGGTATTCATAGCTTAACGCAAGCGGGCTTTGAGCGTTATGAGGTCTCTGCTTTCGCCAGAGACAAGCAAGCGTGCAAGCATAATAATAACTACTGGCAATTCGGCGACTATTTAGGAATTGGCGCTGGGGCGCATGCTAAAATCAGCGACGCCAATCAACAATCAGTAACCCGCTTTACGAAAAAGCGCAACCCGAAAGACTACCTTGCAGGGCAGGCACAAAACAACTTTATTTCATCAAGCAAAAACCTCGATGAAGAACATTTGGTTTTCGAATTTTTGCTGAACGCATTGAGACTATCCAACGGCTTTACACTTGAAACTTTTGAAAAACATACCGGACTGAACAAAAACAAACTGCTTATAAAATTACAGCCGAGTATCGAAAAAAGCATGGTTCAATTCAACGAGACTAACAATACAATTTGTACGAGCCGCAAAGGTTTCGATTTTTTAAATAACATTTTGGAGCCTTTGGTGCCAAATAATTAATAATTATTGCTTAAAAGTTAAACCTGTCACTGCAAACAATATATAAATTCTTCACCTCTATAATCAAGACGCCTACACTCGCCTTGAAATTTCCTAAAGTGCTGCTCCTTAAATCCAACTTATTCAACGCAAACAATCGTTCAATAAAGATAAAGAGTTTACAATTTTTTACATAAATTATAATGATCAAAAAATTACTAAGTACAAATACTGAAATCATTCGATTTATTATGTTTTTTCTAGCTATTGCTTATTCACCAGTGATAACATTACAAAGAGTTTACCCAAGTGATATCAATTAGATCTCGCTTTGTAGCACGATTCCTTGTTCCAGCAGCACTTCCAAAGTTACCCGGCTAACCTGCGGGTGAGCCTGTGATTTATTGAAAGCACTGCAAAATCAATTGATTGCACTCTATAAAGCGCAGCCAACTGATTCTTCTAAAGCTTAATGATCACTGAAGGTGTATTGCATATAAAACAACAACCATAAACAATATCTAAGATACATTAATATACTATACCTAAGAATCCACGGGGGATAACATGGCAAATATTGCTAACCTTAAAAACAACTATTTTTTTATAATTTTATTGACACTTGCTCTTGGCGCCTGCGGTGGAGGCAGTAGCGACGGTGACGATAAAAAAGATCCAATAACAAATATTGATGACACACCCGACCTAATTATCCCATCTGAACCAACTATTCCCAATGTTACTACCGGCACCATTAGTGGGAATGTTCTAAATTTTACAACCGGCGAACCTGTTCCTGGTATCAGCGTAAGTATCGGAGATAAAATTGCAACTACTGGCACAGATGGAAGATACTCTATTAGCGATGTACCGCTGAATTCAACAGTGCCAACAGAAATTACTGGCGATGATTTTGTAGGACAGCGAAAGCTTGTCATAGTTACTGAGGAAAATAAAGAACGGAACTTATCAATTAGCTTGATGCCGATTGATACTACAGAAACCTTTGACTCAAGTATTGACGAAAGTACTGATCAGACTTTTACCGATACTGACTCGCCGGCACGCGTTGTATTAAGTGCCAACTCATTGGCTCAACAAAATGGCAGCGCGCCCGTGGGAGACATAACAATTAACATGACCGCAATCGACCCAACACGGGATATAGATCTATTACCCGGAGACTCACTCACTGACGTAGCTGGCTTATTGAAACCTATTGAAAGTTTCGGCGCGTTAGCTGTCACCTTTTACGATAGCGAAAAAAACAAGCTTGACCTGATTCCCGGCGCCACCGCCTCTATTCGCATTCCAGTAGCAAATAGAGCAGCAAACACACCAGCAAACATCCCACTTTATTATGATGATAGAGCGACAGGGCGATGGATACAAGATGGCTCGGCACAACTTGTTTCTGCAGGAACAGAGAGTTATTACGAAGGCACAGTCAGTCATTTTACAACATGGAACGCTGCCGACTTGTTTGCACCAATTGCAATCAGTGGCTGTGTCGAAGACAGCAACGGGGCCCTTGTTAGCGGGGTAAATATTCGAGCAGAGGGCGACGACTACTCTGCTTTAGCCACGACCACCTCCGACTCTGCCGGCAACTTCTCCTTACCGGTCAAACCCGACACATCTATATTTATCCTTGGTTTGACCGAAAACAACCATACCAATACACTGAAGGTTTCTACAGGAAAAGCAGATAAAGCATTGCCAAGCTGCCTAACCCTGAGCACGATCACAGGCCGTAACATTGACGTATCCGTCTCCCTTAAACTCACCTGGGGTCTGACACCAAATGACCTGGACTCCCACTTGGTCGGCGCAAACTATCACGTCTATTATGAGGAAAAAGGAAGCCTTACAAGCCCGCCCTTCGCCAAGCTAGATGTTGATGACTTAGTGAGTTTTGGCCCGGAAGTTATCACCATATTCAGCTTCCCTGGAGTCGGTAAATATCAATATTCTGTACATAATTTCTTTAAAGATGAGGATGTGATATTCCCACGAATGACTGGTACTGACGCGCGGGTAGAACTTAATTTCAACGGCAACATTTCCATATTCACACCACCTGAAGGTGAAGAAGCTAACAATACC
Source organism: uncultured Ectothiorhodospiraceae bacterium (assembly GCA_945787125.1). Classification (GTDB taxonomy): domain Bacteria; phylum Pseudomonadota; class Gammaproteobacteria; order S012-40; family S012-40; genus CALZHW01. The sequence continues at coordinate 16,827 of CALZHW010000007.1, read as the reverse complement.
TGGCATGTTTTAGAGTTTGTTGTCGATCAAAACCGAAGAGTAACAGTCAATACGATAAATAGCTGGTCTGCTGACACCCCTGAATAAACTTGAAGTTAAGGGCTAGCGTATTGCTAGCCCGAAATCAACTTATGAAACTATTATTCTGCGCGAGTGGTTTTTAAAAGCAATTAGCGCCAGTTCCATTCAAGACCACTTAACCAGTCCATTTGACTAGGCAATTCAAAAATTAAATTCGATGGCGGATCATCGACATTCGTTAAACTAAGCTCATACGTTCCTGGCGTTAAACCCTCAATCAAGAAAAATCCGTCTTCTTCAATCTTGATTGGCTCAAAACTTTTCTGGGAGCCGTGTTTTTTCAGCGTTAGGATTGCGTGACTAGGAATAGGACTATCGCGATAAATCACCCCATCAACACCGGCAGTCCAAATAAGCAATGGGTTGTATTGCATTCTTGTCCCAGGTCGAAACTGCACTGGATAAACGGAATCACTGGTCGCCATACTCGCATCCAATGAGTTTTCACCAATCGATATGTAGGTACGTTGATACGGAGGAATCCCACTGACTTGATAACTTCCCATCTCATCCGTGACAGTTTTTTTAGTACCCGCATTAACGGTCACACCGACCAAGGGAATACTTTTGGTTTCGCCGGCCGATGGCGGCTGAATGACATTGCCATATAATGTTCCGCCACCAAAATCTTCGTAATTGCGGGGTCCAGGATGACTTGCCAGCACATCACTCCAAGTTAATTCAATCATTGCTTGCGTCTGGCTAAATCTAAGAGCCAATATAAGCTTTTTTGTCGCATACCAATTTAAATATGTTGAAGCGCTATATTTATCACGCCACAATGTTGCAGTCAGTCCATAGCTAACGTTTTTGAATCGTTTCGCGCTAGCACGATAATTTAAAAAAAGGCTATCATCATTGACGCTTGAAAAAGCATACTTTACTTCCAGACGACTCTCAGAGGAAATACTATAATTAGCTCCCAGAGCGCTTTCTACCGAATTGTTTCCTGCAGGTAGGTGTGTATAAATTGTATCTGTAAAAATTGAGACTTTGCGGTTTAGTCGGTAATCAATATCAAATCCTAACAGCTGCTCTGCATTCTTATAGTCAAATAGAAGCTGCCAATTCCAACGATTAAAGCGCATGCTATGTCGAATTTTAAATCTCTCATAGTCATTATGATTAAGATTTTTGACGCTACGCAAAATACTATTTTTTGCGTAGCGTTCAAACTCTAACTGCCAGGTTTGATTCATGAACCCTGTATAAATACTATGCAACCTTAAGTCCAGCGCGTTAGCGCCTGTCAGCAGCTCAAGACTTGTATGCAAACCTGGGAATACACGCCAACTGACATCTAGCATATTGCCTAATACTTGTTGCTCTTCTTGTTGCTCTTCAACAGGTAAAGACATAACGTGCAGACCCACAGATAGTTTTGGCGAAACACCATAGCGCAATTTACCGTATGCGAATAAGGCATCATTAATGTTACCTATATACACGCTGGTATCAAACTCACCCTGTTTCATCAAGGTTGAGTCAGGCGCAATACGTATGAGTTCTTGTGACTCAGAGCCATCGGGGAAATAATATCGAATGACAATTCTATCACCACTAGAAACCTGCATTTGGTCAATTTTGAACTCACCACTAGCATCGACCGCCACGGTTTTCACTAAAAACCCATTTCGATAAACATCAACTTCACTGCCTGGCCGAGTCAGTCCAAACCACTCAAATGGGCCTGCACTAGGACTCAATGCATTTTTTTCAATATAAACTGCTTGCTCACTACTAAACGAGGGCAGCAAGCCATATGAAGTAAAATTGCTTTGCCCCACCTCCAGCAAATGATAAGCCGACCTGGCCACTTGTCGATATTGCCAATAGTTAAAACCCACTAATGGATCTGATTTATCTTTAGCAAACCCGCTAAGTAAAAAACTACCTTCTAAGATGTCAGTATTAACATCATAGTTTAACGCTATATTTTTACCTGCATCAGCAGAATAGTTTGCATTAATTCGATATCTTGCTTCGAAACGTAGCGGCTCTTGTGGTGTTTTGACGGCTAACGTAGTAAATTGTTGACCTTTCTCTTGCATTGCCATTTGCATGGACCTTGCTTTGTCTCGTATGCCTTTTAATTCACCCCGCAACGGAAAGGCCGGGAGCAAACTTAATGCGTAGGTTTGTAAAGTCCAATTACTTGAAATGGGCAACCAGGCTGGCCAAATATCATAGCGCAACCATAATTTATCCTCATAGATTTTTATTACGCCTACAGGCAAGGTTATAACGTCCCCACCCACTTTCCCCATTTGCCTTGCTTGAGCATCAATCCAAACAAGCTTACTTCCTGGCTGTAAAATGCCTTGGCAATACTGTCGCACATTTTGACACTCGGTTGTGATATCAAGCCAGTTATTTAAAATATCACTTACATCCAGATAAGGCGTTTCCTCTTCATCCACCATTATTCGATAAAATGAAGAGCCTCGCGCGCCGCTAATTCGCAAGCTAATAAAAGCCTCATAAAGCTCTGACTCAACGTCATCAATTTTTAAGGAGGGGACACTGGTAAAGTCTGCGGGAGTATCTGGCAACGAGTTTGATTTCGAAACTGACGAAGTGATTTCTGGCAATGATTCTTCAAATGCTGCTATATCAATAGGTATTTTACCAGTTGCACTTGTTATTCTATTATTTATTTGAGAGCTATTTCTAACGTTAAGGAGCCTATTATTCTCCCGTGAGCCTTCATCCTCTTTTTTTTTACGGATTGCGTATTTGGGTTAGGCGAAAAATAAGTTTCATCCATCAATGAGAAAAATTTTTCCGTTATAGTTTTTCGAAGATACTGGCTGTATCCGATATTTTTATTTTCAGCATTTATAGAAGAAACATCAGTCGTCGCCATTTCTGGCGCTTGATCTGATGTCCCATCATATTTTAGAGAACTTTCTGCGGAAATAGAGCTCAACAGACAGAAAAAAAGGCAAAGATATCTCGTGATATAACATCTAGCCTTTTTCATTGAAACAACGAAATATTAATTAAATTGACAACTAGCTTGTCCGCTGACAGCGCCATCGAAATTGTCTATCCAATGCAGCTTGACACTTTCAGACGGTACCTTCCAGTCAGTTTTTAACGTTAGCTGACTCTCTCTGATGCTATTAAAAAATTTCGTATACAAAGGTTCAGATGAGACATCAGCTGTAGCGAAAAATACTTTTAACGCACCTTCGAAACGCCAAATAGATGGATTAGTGACATCAATAATTAACTCACCCTTTTCGCTTTTCGAACACTTCATACTTAACTCAGCTTGTCGATTGCCATGGTGTCCATATACGGCGGCAGCAGTTTGCAGTTTGATATCAACCTTCATTCCCAAGGCATCGTTATCTTTTGATTCCTGCTGCGTCGTAAATGTTTGCGCGACCTCCATCATTTTAACCAGTAAATGGGCCCGATAATCACCGTCTGGCATTCCCGGTTTCGGCCTCACTGACAATCTAATATCACGCCGTTGCCCGGGCTTTAATGACAGCACACGGGGACTAATACGCATATAGGGACGCAGATCGTCATTAACCTTTGCGTCTGGCGTTAGTGGGATGCCTGCAGATAGCGCCTTATCATCGATTGCAAAATAAGTGGGCTCAATTTTCAGTCGTATAGTGCCATCACCATTGTTCGTTAGAATAAATGATTGTGTATTGGGCTTGGACAAATCAAAATCAATTCGTCCAGGTGCGATTAAAAAACTGTTTTTAGCAAAAACACTGGTGGAAAACACCAGTAGCAACAAACAATTTAACAGTGTAATAGCACTGCAGTGCACTTTCCTTAAAGATATTCTTTTCACATTGATTCCTCACATATGATTAAGCTATTTAACTATTTAACTATTTAACTATTTAACTATTTAAATAGCAAATTGCATGCCCGGCTACGCTACACTGTAATTTAAACATCAACGGAATTATTGATAAACTACCCGTAAGGTGCCCGAATTCAGATAAACACCTCCCAAATCAACACTATCAACCACCGCTGTTGCCCCGACGCGGACATTGTTTAGATTACCATTCGCATCAAGAACACCAACACCGCTGCTGTTGACAGAACCACCAAATGTCCAGCTATTGACTGGAATTTTTTCGTTTGGGCTATTACCGCCGGTCGTCGTATTGAGAATTTTAAAGTTATTTTGCACGAATGATACCTGCACCGCAGCATTCGGTTCACCTGTGAGATTAAATACGGCAGCATTGCCGTCACTGGCAGAAATAATGACATTGATACTGATACCGCTAACTTGAACGGGAAAAGAAAGATTGTGCAACTCGGTTATGTCAATAGGTGCAATATTTTTAGGTGGTTTTTTGCCAGCAAAGCTGTAACCAGGTAAAAACAGCAATAAAATGATCAGGAGAGTTTTTCGTTGATCCATACTCGCTTATCCAATGAGTATAATATTCTAAATGACAGAACTTGCTATAATGAAAACAGCAACGAACAGAAAAACTGCCCATTGCTGTTGATTTTGTGTAATATATTGATTGTTTACTGGTAAACCACTTGGAACGTTGCATCGGCAGCATATGTACCAGCAATATCTTCCGCTGCTACCGTTGCCGTTGCACCCACACGCGCGTCAGTCAATGATCCACCGGCAGGAAGTGTTGCAGTACCTGAGCCCCCGCCATCCGTTAAGTCACCACCAAAAACCCAGCTAGCAACAGGGATTTGCTTAGTAGTGCCAACACCATCGCCTGTTAGCATATTAATAGAGGCTTCCGTAATGGTAGCGGTAAATGGCGCGTTAGCCGCACCATGCACCTCAAATACGGCAGCACCAGCATCAGCAGCAGCAACCACAACGGAGGCATCCGCTCCTGCAACAGTGGCTGGAAATGTTAAGGGGCTAGTCTCAACTATCGAAAGCGGCACAGTTAATATCAGACTCGATTCAAAGACTTCATCGGCAGCTAATACCGAGTTAACCAGACCAAATGTTGCAATAGAAGTAATAAATAGTTTAGTTGAGAGTGCTTTTAATTTCATAATATTTAAACCCTTTTTTAGATAAAGATGATTTAACGCGTTTAAAGTAACTGTTGTTAGATCAAACTGACGAGATTATTTACGTCCACCATTGGCTATTTTTGAGAGGCCATTCACAAAAAATCAATGCGCCTATCGTAAACAAGGAACTGCATCACAGTTATAAAATTCAGTTTTATTTTTTTTGGAAATTGACAACTCATATCTACTATTTTGCTTATCACAAATAAGCGTCTAAGTTAGTTTTTACCACTTAGGTTTCGACGTTCAAATATTTTTCCGTAGTCAGTGCTTGTAGTGGCGAGACCTTATCGAGAGTATTCCCTCGTGTGCCACGAGGATGCTACCGTTAAGCTTATAGGAGCGTATTCACAGTGCTTCTCGGTAAAGTTTTGCCGATACGGGTGCTGGAAGGTGGCACTTAGGAAGGTGGAAGACAGCATTCTGGCGTGCATCTCACTTCGATTGTGAGTGAGCAATCAATACTAACAAACTAATCTGGCATGAGGTTTACACTATAATCAACAGTTAAACGGTATGTAGAATGATATTAATATAATTGATTAGGAGCCTGTCCGAGACTGAGAAGCGTAGCGAGGGTAAGTCACAAGCGCAGTATTTTCGATTATTTTAAGTAAGGCAGAATGCTGAAAGTTATTGATAGATAACTCTTAATGTCGCTTTTCCGGTATAAAAACCGCCTACGTTTTCCGCTAAAACATAGGCTGATGCACCAATTTGCAACTTATTAATTTCATTTTTATTTAACGTTGATTTTCCATAACCTCCACTATCAACTAAATCACCTCCATAAGTCCATGACTCAACAGTGATTTTTTCATTATTTGTAAGATCTGAGCCGGTGCTAATGAAAATACTGTTTTCAACGACTGCCGCTGTAACCAAGGTTTCTTCGTGGCCAATAGCAGTAACCATTGCTGCTTTGCGCTTATTGTCGGAGGAAATTGTAACTACTGCAGACTTTCCAGGTTGTAATTCGGGAAAATTTAGTCCTTGTCCTTGTACAACAAGTACCGGCTCTACGAGAGACATACGTGCATTAAAAGATACTTCCGATGAATTTAACGGTGAAAGAAAAGCGGCTACCAGTAATAATAATGTCGCAGTAAAATAAATTAAACGCTGTCTATTGATTATCTTCATAATCGTTCCCCCCTAGGCGAAACGGCGTCACATAAATCTATAATTCATATATAGCAAGCAGATTGATTACATTCTTATGTTATCGTATGTTTTAACCAAAGCATGATATCAATGTGGAAAATTTAATTGCTAGCGCCTACCTACATCACACGTTATTTTAGATTTCGCAGGTTGGGCGAAGCTTAGCGTGCCCAACGAACCTTGCTAAGCCCAACCAAACCATAAGCGTCAAGAAAACTGCGATTAACTCCCTGCTAACTTACAACACTCAAGGACTTAAGAACCAATGATGCCACCATCTTTCCGAGTAATGATAATAGTCGAATCACGTGGAATCGTGATGCCATCGAATTTTGCGGGGAAGTTGGAGCGACTGGGATCACCGCCACCGGGGTGCTGCGTATTGATAAACATCGTGCGCCGGTCTGGAGTGACTGTAATACCTGTGATTTCATCGCCGGTGACACCAGTGAATAACCTGCGCAACTCTCCTGTTGAAGTGTCAGCAACGAGCATTTGATTATTAAGACCATCCTTCTGGCCACCGTCCGTCTGTATAAACAGGCGCCCATCGGGGTCAGCCCAAAGCCCATCAGGGCTGCTGAAGCTATCTTCAGTGCCATGGGTATTCTCAGCAATAATAAAAATATCCCAGTTAAAACTCGTGCCGGTGTGCTCTTCAGAATCATGCCACTTAATGATATGTCCGCTAGCATTTGGCGCCATCGGATTAGCCGCATTCGTTTCTTTACGGAGGCTATTATTGGTGAGCGTACAATAAACATCGCCATTGGGTGCAACGGTTGTCCACTCCGGCCGATCCATCGGTGTTGCTCCAAGCATATCAGCTGCCATACGGGTATAAACCAATATCTCTGCCTGATCCGAAAATTTAGCGGCTAACGCTGGGTTTTTAATGCTTAGCTCTAGCCATTCGCCACTGCCATCATCATTAAACTTGGCCACGTATAGCTTCCCATGATCCAGTGGACTCAAACCGCGAGCACGCATTAATTTCCAGTTATCTTCAGAGACAAATTTGTAGATGTAATCAAAGCGTTGATCATCACCCATGTAACCAACAACGCGGCCACCACGACCTACAGTGAGGGCAATACCCTCATGTTTAAAGCGACCTAATGCCGTGCGCTTAACTGGCACATGATCAGGATCCATCGGGTCAATCTCGACGACCCAGCCAAACCGATTTTCCTCATTGATATAATCTCTATCAGACAAATCAAATCGACGATCAAAACGATGCCAACCATAAGAAAAACCCTCTTCAGAAAAGCCATAACGCGCTTGCGCTTCAGTCGCCACCCAAGTGTTATTGCGATTGGAGGCACCAAAATAGCCATTGAAATTTTCTTCGCATGTTAAATAGGTACCCCACGGAGTTTGACCATTCGAACAATTGTTTACCGTGCCCAGGGGAACGTTGCCATTCGGGGTTTGCAATAGCGCATGCCCAGCAACAGGGCCACTAAAAGCCATGGGCGAATTAACATGGATCCGGCGAGATTTAAGGCTTCTGACAGCTTGCCACTTATTGCCAAACTTCTTAATTTTAACCACCGACACACCATGGGCATGCTGAGAGACACGAACGTCCTCTAGACTTTCCGGGGCAGACTTACCAAGAACGTGAGCATTGGTGCCAAATTCATGATTAACAACCAATAACCCTTTATCATTGCCACCACGCTTAAATTTACCCTCATAGATGGGAAAATACGTCATGCCGTCATGTCCAATACCTATTTGCTTCGCCTGGCTTTCGGCACTGGGCGGATAAGTAAATTCGGGGCCTTTGGGATCCAAGGGCTGCCCCCAAGGAATCAAGATATCAAACTGATAATCCGCTGAAATACTTGGCCAAGGGCCTGTGCCATCAGCGATAGAAACCGGTGTAAAATTGATTAGAGGTCGCTTGCCTTTCGCTGCAACTGATTTGTCTGTGCTTGCAAGCGTAGCAGCTGCTGGTGTAAAAAAGCCAGTGGCTGCAACAGCAAGTCCACCAACCAGCACTTTTCTGCGTGATACGTTTGCCTCAAGAATATCAGTAAAGGGGCGATTATCGGATGGATTACTGCTATCTTCATCGTGTTTCATATCAAGTTCCTCGAGCTGCCTTTACTAAAATAATGAGTTGGCAGCAAGATAGCATCCATATATTTCAGTTTAATGACTCGATTACGACTAACTCACCTTTGGCATAGGCGCTAGTCCACGTAATTTGCGAAGCATACTTCCGCGAGGCTCATCTTTTCCGGTGAGTAAAAAATTGAGCAAATAAATATCATTGAGGATTTCTAACAGCGTTAATTCACTGGCTTCGTGGCCAATTAAAAACAAGGTATCGTTTGGTAACAATTCAATGTCATCTTCGGGGGTCAATATGAATTCGGCATCTCGCTTAAGCAATAGAGGAATACAAGGTAATTGACGGGTACGCTGTGAAGGATCTTTAATAATTGTTGAGAGCGTGATTGTCTGTTGGCTCGAAAGGGCGCAAAATGCCGCTGCACTTGTTTGATCCAGCCGGATTGTCCAGCAATGTGGATGGTTTTCGCCGAGCATGGCCGCAGTTTTATCGACTAATTTTTTAGCCCACGCTTCATTTTCACGGCGAGCAAATTGAAGAAAATTATAAAGTAAAGGCATATTAATTCGAGATAGGACTTTTCTTGCAACAATTCGGCCTGACTGCATTAACCAGTGTGCTTTTGCCGCCTGAAAGACATTTTTATTGTATTCACGGTTTTGTCTTAAAACACAAAATATATCCGAATTGAGTTCCTTAGCCGTCATGATAATCGATAAGTTGTTTGGGTCGTTATCAGTACCAGCAATAATACCCACCGCATCGTCAATTTTTGCTTGGCGCAAAGTGACGGCTTCTGTGCCACGACCGACAACAGTGGAAGACGGCGCGTTAGTTGATTGTGGATTTGCTTCTATGATAGTTGTCTCACAACCAATGAAACCAAGATATTTCTCAAAGGCTTTGCCAAAACGACCGTAACCGCAAATAATCCAACGGCCTTTAGGTGGAGTCACTGCCTGGTCGCAAGCGCGGTATTTGGTATCAGTTAGCCACTCCATGAGTAAAAATAGACTTGGAGATTCGATCGCGGTTTTCATTCTGTCTGCAAATGACCTATAGGGATTAACAATGTAGTCTGTACCAAAAGAGGCCATGTTTGCTTCACTATCCTCGCTTTCCGCACGACAGATCACTCGTATATTTTCGGACGTTAGTTTAGTTGAGATTGCGACCATTAAGTTAGTTTCATCGTGATCTGTCAACGCCAAGACACCACGGCAATTTTCCTTTTGCAAGCCCGCTACGTTTAAAGAATCAAGATTTGCAGCATCAGCATACAGCCCAGGCACATCCAAATGGAGGTCTTCCAATTCAAGTTTTTCAATTCTATCCTGATTGCGATCTATAACCACAACACGGATGTCTTGTGCGATTAACGCTTTTAGCAACAAGTAACTGGTTTCACCAAGCCCACATATTATGTAAAAAGGTTCCGTAATTCGGTTTACGCCGTGGCGAAATCTTGCCTGACTGACCACTTGCTGGAAAGCGTGAGATTGCATAATGGAAAGCAAAGAACCGATAGCGTATAGCCAGGATACTACGGTGGAATACATGGCAAACGTTGCCCATAGTCGTTGTGCATCGGTAAATGGGTATGGGATTTCTCCAAAGCCAATGGTAGATCCCATGAAGCTGACAAAATAAAAGGCATGAAAAAAATCCATACGCCAAACAGCACCCTGATCATCTTGACCAGGAATAAAAACAAAGCCTAAGATAGATACAGTATAGCTGCAGATAAGGACTATCAGCGGCAGGCGCATGCGCCTGAGTAACATAAACACACTATTGTTAATCATTTATTTACCCGATTAACGACGTACGCGTGAGGCTTCGACAACCAAAAGGACAACGGAAGTGATATTAGCCAGCAATGCACCCCCGGATAGCGACACAATGCTGCTCATAACTTCGGGAGTCATTGGCTGCTGCATCCCATAAACTACGATACCCCATGTCAATGCAGCTGCGATAAGTTGCACATCGGCGACCAAACTGGTCGCCAACAGGTAAGACCCGATCTGACTACGATCACCAAACTTCATGATTGTTACAATTAAGCTAACAACAATCGCAGCGAATAGCTCGTATACATGGTGATGCTCAGGAACATCTATATCACCAAGAAAAAAACCAAAATTCAACGTTAATGCTAAAACGATAAAAAAGGCAAACGCCACCTTTTCAAAACTCATAATAATCTCCGGAAAATACGAAATTCAATGCTTCACCTCAAGCTGAAATATCCTTGGGCTTAGGGCTGCCTCGAAAATTATTTCACATTTTTGACTTTCCACTCACTCATTTTAGCTGCGTTGTTCGTCAGTTAAATAGCTCACTATTCCCCTTCCTCACGCCTTGCTAAAATGGCGATTGAAAACCCATAAATGTAAACTAATTTTTACGGCAACCCTTATGTGACAAGCTTGCCATACTATTGTTTTTTTTACTAGGTTAGGTCTTTGATAGCGCTGGAATATGAGTTCGTCGTGGGTCAAGTGGGAGAGAAAGAAAAAAGCGCATTCTTACCATTTAAAGGGTCTATCACTAGATCCAGGACTCAATGGCCTTGTGTCTTTGGGCTGACTAGCGGTTTCAGCTATCACTCTGCGAGTTATTGATGCAACTTTCACACTCTTCATGTCACCGGACAAAATTTTAGCCACGCTGTATTTTGGTTTAACATCGACAACTTCGATTAGCGCAACGCTCTCTCCATCTATTCGAATATTCATACCGGTATCCGGGTCTACAATATCTTCACCCTGGGTAAAGACTTCAAGAGTCGCACCAATATTCAAACGTTTTCCACCTTGATTCAGCAGCAAACGATTATTGCTGGTTATTTTCATTACCTTAATCGGATAAATCACGTCCAGTATCGCAATCGAGATATCAGTCGCTAAAGCATCAACGGCTAAATCGACAATGCTTCTGGGGTGTTTTATACGGAGGTTTTTGTTTTCCCTAAATTGTTTTTGAAACGTATTCTTTTCTGCCCATATAACTTTTTCAGTCGCCGATTCAATCACTGAGTAAAACAATTCTATGTTAACAATATTGTCACCAAAGTTGGCACCGTAAAAAGAGTTGCCTTGATCAAGTGAAAATTTGTATAAGTCACCGACCAATATGAAGTCTGCACCGAGCTTTTCTCCCAGGCGACTTGCTTCCACCGAAGAAACCGCATTTGACTTCCAGAGATTTCGTTCACCTGACAGCTCTTTTTCAAATGCACGATTCAGCACAGAAAAATTTCCCGCCAGCGTTAATTCAGTAATAATACCGTCAGCAATTTGAAGCGCCAATCGTTGAGCATCCTGCTGGTTTACGTTATTGTCGGCATGCCGGGCATCAAAGCGGAAAGGTAGAACCGCGATTGTTTTGCGTGTATCCCCCGCAATTTCTTGCTGATACTGAGGAACGGTGACAAGCGTTTTAACCTGCCAAAAATCATCTTTACTGACTGGCTTTATTATTTCCAGCACTTCATAAGTCCTAATCCACCCCTGGGACTTACTATAAACATCTTGCCCAATGGACTCCTTACCTTGCATCGCAAAACTGCCATCACCCATCGATATACTTGCAATAGTTGTTTGCAACACTTTTTCAGTGCCAACTTCAACGCCTCGAACTTGCTGCACCGCCGCAAGCAGAGCATTTGCCAACGCTTCCTGATAACTACTACCTATTCCAGTCGTTTCACGCTGAATATCGACCGTTGCCGCCTGGGCAAAAGAATATGAAAAAGTCACAAGTATTAACGCTATTATTATCTTCATGATAGTTTTCATGTTAAAAACCCGCAAATATTATGACATCAACCACTAAAAAAACCTTTAGGTATATACTGCTCATAAAGACCTCCAAAATTATTGTCATTGCTAATCAAAGTGTTGTTAAAGCTATTCAAGCACTTGAAATTCAAGGAAAACAAAACAACACCGGCAACAACAACGTGAAAAAAGAGTATCGCTTAAGTTAAGTATATGCAATTTTTTCTCAGATCACTAGAATGATTGGTTCAATAGTGAAAAACTATTAAATAGATTGTGATAAATATACATCTGTATAGCGGTTTTTAGCGCAAATCAAATCTAATAACTCACAATCGGAGTTCACAGCAGTCACCGTTCATAGTGACAAGTCTTTAACAAGAGTGTTAGCGACATGGATGCCGCTATCAAGTCTACAAGGAGGTATTTACGGCGACTCTCGCTATGGATTTGTCACTGTGGACGGTGGAAGATGGAAGATGGAAGATGGAAGATGG
>CALZHW010000007.1:0-4071 GCA_945787125.1 uncultured Ectothiorhodospiraceae bacterium | reverse complement strand
TGGAAGATGGAAGATGGAAGATGGAAGATGGTACCTTTGCAGTTGTTGAACTCCGATTGTGAGTAATAACCAAGTGAATCACTATTGAAATGATCAATCCCCCATCAATTGAGAAATCAATCTTTCAGTAGCAGTTACCGACAAATGGACGGATGCAGGAGCAATTGTTGATAGCCAGAGAGAGCGCACGCCATACTCCGTTTAAATTCGATTATCGCGGAAGATTGCACATGAAGCACTCCCTGCAGCAAGACTTCCATTACTCACACTACCATAAACCATAGCTTGGAGAAAATTGCTAACCCCAACATTAACAAAACCACGGACATCGGCATGACGTTGATTTTCAATAAACATTTGATAGTATATCGTTAGCTTTACATTTAAGAGCTCACAAAAACACACGCACCCCTATAGACCACAAAACTCAACTCGCTTTTTTATGCCCTAATACACCCTGCATTACATCAGACAATATAGTTACTGCGATATCTATTTGCTCCAAGGTATGGTCGCAATGGACATTTAATCTGATGCGTTCAGATCGACGTGGAACCGCAGGGTAGGCAACAGGCATGACAAACAGATCCTGATCAAAGCAACGTTGTGCGATTTCGAAGGCGAGCTCTTCATCGCCAATCAGAACGCCGGTGATTGGCGAGCGGGATGCGGTGGTGGCTATGCCGTGTTCAGCTAATCGTAAGCGCAAATGTTTTACATTACGCCATAGTTTTTCAATACGTTGCTTACCTTCATCTTCAATCACTTTCAGCGCAGCAAGCGACGCACCTGCGGTAGTCGGCGCTAACGCGGCGGTGAAAATGTAACCCCTAACATGAAAACGCAAGTACTCGATCAACGCTTTATTTCCCGCAATATATCCTCCATTGCCTGGAATCGCCTTGCTTAACGTACCCATTTTTATATCAATGCCTTGCTCTGGTGAAATATTAAAATGCTCTTCAATACCTTTACCATTTTCGCCAAGCACTCCGATACTATGCGCTTCATCAACCATTAAATAGGTATTGTTAACACTATCACGCAGCTTAAGGTAAGCGGGCAGATCAAGAATATCACCATCCATGCTAAATACTGCATCAGCGATGATAAGTTTTCGTCTTACATCATTCTCTGCCTGCAAGCTTTTTTCTAGTGCTTCAATATTGCTGTGTTTAAAAGTCTTAACCTCGGCACTGGCCAGTTTGCAACCATCGATAATACTGGCGTGATTACGTGCTTCACAATAGATAACATCACCTGGCCTTACTAAGGCGCGAATTACCGTTTGATTCGTTAAAAATCCTGAGCTCAATACCATGGCGCTTTCGCGCTGACAAAATTTCGCCAGGGCGTTTTCCAACTCAGCATAAATACTTAGATTTCCGCCAAGCAATCTAACTCCATGCGTGCCGCAGCCATATTTAATGAGAGCTTTTAAAGCACCATTGATTATACCAGGGTGATTAATTAAGCCAAGATAACTGTATGTGCAAAAATTTAATTTATTTTGATTGGCAATAGTAATATGACACTTTTCTTGCTGCTCTACTTCTTCAAAATAGAAGCTATATTTACTTTTATATTTGAGTGCTTTTTTTGCAAACGATTCCACTTCTGGGAAAAGCCGTGATACTGGCTGTTTAGTCTCTGAGTTTGACATAATTTTACTCCTTTAATGCTTGATAAATATTAATTCCACGATCCACTAAATGCGTATTTCCAATCTCGTCTGGATGAAACAACCGCTTTAGATAAAGACCATAGGCACGAATCAGCTTTAACAAAAATCCGTCATGGAAATTGAATCGATATAACCCGCGCCAGAAATCAAGCGTGAACAACGACCTATCCTGATAGGCAAGCACGAACGCGCCAATATAGAGAAAACTTAAAAAGGTAAAATGTGTGGTAATAAGACCGAATAAACGCAACAAATAACTCTTATTAATAGCCAGTAATGCATCGAAAACGACACTCTTATGCTCTATTTCTTCGGCAAAATGCCATGCGAACATTTGCGCCATTGGCTTTGATGAATCATCAAAAAATTTCTCTTGCGATAAAAAGTGTTCGGCAATCAAGGCATTAACATGCTCAATTGCGCTGGCTGTCGATAGCGCTGTCAACGCGGGGAAAACTGGTTCCAGTATTTTGTAAAACAAAACACTGCTTAAGCGTCTAAAACCTTTCACGCGATAGCCCTGCTGCGCCAATGTATCAAAGGCTTTTTTATGTTGTACAGAATGCTGGGCTTCTTGGTAAGACAACGCTTTTACCTCACTGATTAACGCCTCCGGCAAGCGCTCCGTATATCTTTTGCAAGCACGAATAATAAACATCTCACCATCAGGAATTAAAATGGTATAAGCGTTAAGCCAATGGCTGACAAATGCATCGCCATTTGCCCAGTGTCGAGGTATCTGCTCAGTAAAACTTAGTTCAACCTTACGTTTATGAAGTGACATTTTTATGACCCCCTGTAATCACTGAGAGTTTTGGGAAAAATGCGCCAGTGTTCTGTTTGTAGCGCCGATATTCGTCACCAAACTGCTGCTCCAGCTTGTCTGCTTCTTTGCGCGCCATAATCACATTGAATGCAACAGCGTAGGATAAAGTAATACCACCAGCAATGAGTAACGGCAGAGGATATTCTGAGACAACAACGCTGTTGAATATAAAATTGGTCACTGCGCCCGCTTCAAACAAAAACACACCAGTATATAGAGGGTTTCTTACATATTGATAGATACCGCCAGTGATTAGTTTGGTGTCCTTTAAAAAATGTCCCGTCCATGAAAAGCTATCGCTGAGACGTAATTTAGCAACTGCGACAAATAACGTACCAGTTGCCGTGAGAAAAAATGCAGCCCATTCAACCAAACCTGTTTCGTTTATATTGAAAAGACTATTCAAATACAATAGAAGCAGTATCAGGCAAGAGACTTTCATACCAATAACGTATTGTTTATTGGTGATGGGTGTCATGCCTTTCTTCTTGCGGATATCCATTCCAAAAACTACAAATAAAATCAAAACACAAAGCAGTAACCAAAACATAGTTTTTCTCCTGATTATTTAGCCATCAATAGTGCAATTATGCCGTTGTTCGATATTGCCTTGCATCTGTCAGTTTATGCCGAACTGAAGTAAGTCCGTAGTGTAAGCATAGTGACTTGCCAGCTTTATTGAATAAAACAGCGATTGAGGTAAATAGCTTATTTCGTCAGAAGGGGGGAAGTCTGTGAAAAATTACCACTAAAATTTGTGAAATTACGCACAGACTTTAGAAAATTTGCCAAGAACAGATAAATTGATAACCACATGCTTCATTCGATTTTTCACTAAAACTTTCATGAGCACTGTGATTATCAAAAATCACTAAAAAACTTATCGCTCAAGTTTCGGAGTTCAAACTATTTCCCGAAACTAGTGCTCGTAGTGGCAAGGCCTTATCGAGAGTGTTGGCAGCAGGGATGCTGCCGTCAAGCCTTCTATGAGAGTTGCTTTGTCAACCCTTTGTAATATTAATTTTCTCGTGTTTTTTAATCATCGTCGTTTATTCATGTTACTTCCTCACAAGTTCGTGAGAGGGTTATCCACGCTTAGTCCACGGGCGGCGCTCTTCCATCTTGCATAGCCGGTGGGCTAAGGGTGGATAACCCTCGGTCTCTGGTAAGCGTAAATTGTTGTCCAGGTATTGATCATGTGTCAGGCTAACCTAATGAGCCGTGACCACCTTCTATCCGTTCCGACCTCACTGCCGGGAACCAAAAACTGCGTGCGTGTTAACGTCGCTCTCAACCTGGTGTGAAAATACCCCTTCTACAAAAACGGCTTGGTGTTTACCTGCCAAGGCTTGACGCGAGTATCTTCGACAACTTTTTACACTTTCATAAACTATAGATTTCTTCCCTCCGTCTTACGTGCTATCTCATTTAAACAATAGTCGTCGGTACATTATTTAAGCGCGGCACCCGCGGGTATCTCTCCATGCTCTAGATAGCGCCACAGGGCAATCAACAGCTTCCTTGCCATGGCAACGATGCCGATGCGGCGCATGCGTTTTCC
>CALZHW010000006.1 GCA_945787125.1 uncultured Ectothiorhodospiraceae bacterium | reverse complement strand
GATAGGTATCGGCCTGACCGGTTTCGTCAAATGCCATGACGATGACGGCGGCACCGTATTGACGAACCAGTTTAGCCTGCTCGATGAATTTTTCCTCACCCTCTTTAAGGCTGATGGAATTTACAATGCCCTTACCTTGAATGCAGCGTAAGCCGGTTTCAATGATTTCCCATTTTGATGAATCGATCATAATGGGTACGCGAGATATTTCTGGCTCACAGGCAATTAAATTCAAAAATAGCTCCATGGCAGCTAATCCATCCAGCATGCCTTCATCCATGTTGATATCGATGATCTGGGCGCCGCTTTCAACCTGTTGCCGGGCGACATCCAGCGCTTGGTCGTAATTATCTTCGAGAATCAGCCGCTTGAATTTTGCCGAGCCTGTTACATTGGTTCGCTCACCGATATTGACGAATAAACTGTTGTCATCAATATTAAATGGTTCAAGGCCGCTTAGACGACAGGCTGCGGGTCTGTCGGGTTGAATTCTCGGTTTGTGTTTGGCGACCGCCTGGGCAATGGCTTTGATGTGTGCCGGTGTTGTGCCGCAGCAGCCGCCAACAATGTTTAAAAAACCTTGCTCAGCCCAATCTTCAATTTCTTTGGCCATGTCAACCGGCGTTAAATCATACTCGCCAAATTCGTTGGGTAAGCCTGCATTGGGGTGAACATTGATGCAGACATTGGCAATGCGTGACATTTCCTCAATGTAGGGACGTAGTAAGTCCGGCCCCAAGGCGCAGTTCAAACCGATGCTTATTGGATTAACATGGCGCAAGGAATTGTAAAATGCTTCAGTGGTTTGTCCCGAAAGTGTACGGCCACTGGCATCGGTAATCGTGCCAGAGATCATTACTGGTAATATTTTACCGGTTTCTTCAAAATATTTTTCAATCGCAAAAATGGCGGCTTTGGCATTGAGCGTGTCAAAGATGGTTTCAATTAACAGGATGTCAGCGCCGCCATCGACTAGCCCGTGAGTGGCTTCGGTGTAGGTTTCTACTAATTGTTGAAATGTGACATTACGCGAGCCAGGGTTATTGACGTCGGGGGAAATACTGGCCGTACGATTGGTTGGGCCGATCACTCCGGCAACAAACCGAGGTTTGTCTACAGTGCTGAATTCATCGCAGGCGCTACGGGCTAATTGTGTTGCCGCAACATTTAACTCATAAGCCAGCGATTGCATGTTGTAATCGCTCATTGAAATCGAATTGGCGTTAAACGTATTCGTTTCTAAAATGTCAGCACCGGCATCAAGGTAGGCGCAGTGGATGTCTTTAATGATTTTAGCTTGGGTCAGGCTGAGCAAATCGTTGTTGCCGATAAGATCAGATGGCCAGTCTTTGAATCGCTCACCCCGATATTCTTCTTCTGTCAGTTTATAGGTCTGGATCATGCTACCCATGGCGCCGTCCAAAATCATGATTCTGGAGTTGAGAATTTGCTTAAGTAGATCCGTGCGTAATGCTGACATTGATGCTCCAACTATAAAATCAAAAGTCGGATATTTTAACGTTTATTTGCCATGCGAGCCAGCCCGCATTTCTTCCAGGAGCCTAATTTCTACTCGGTATTTGTATCCTCCAGCGAGAATTGTCGGTAAGCCGATGTTTCTTAACTCACAATCGGAGTTTTAATATTTTTCCGTAATCAGCACCCGTAGTGGCAAGGCCTTATCGAGAGTGTTGGCAGCATGGATGCTGCTGCCAAGCCTACAGGGACGTATTCACGGCGTCTTTTGGTAAGGTTTTGCCACTATGGTTGCTGGAAGGTTGCACTTTTACAGCTTTGAACTCCGATTGTGAGCCTTAGAACGTAACATCTACCTGCCGCCTTAAGGTTTTTTGGTGTTAAAGTGCAAAAAAACATCGAAGCGCTGCCAAATTTGCTAGGGAGTCAGTATAATTGCCCCTTTTTCAGGTGCATAGACGCAAGTTAATGAGAAAATCCGGATTACTAAAGCGATTCCGTCATCGAGTTCGGCTACCGTTAGTTCGTTTTGCTTTCAGGTGGGCGGCGAAGCTTTCCTTGCCTCAGTCGCACCGTTTGGGCGTTTTGCTGGGTTGGTGTTTGTGGCGCAGTAAGGGTGAAATGCGCGCCGTTAGCGCTCGAAATATCGCCGCCTGCCTGCCGCATTTAACGCTGCCTGAGCAAGCTGCTCTAGTAAAGAGTAGTTTGATTGAAACAGGAAAAGCGATGCTTGAGGTGCCGCTGTTATGGAATGGACCAGCAGCCAGGTTTGATCAGGCCATTGTCGCCGTGCATGGTTTGCAATATGTTGATGATGCACTCACGCAAGGCAAGGGTTTGGTAATGATAACACCCCATCTCGGTGCGTGGGAAGTGGCGGGTTTGTTTCTTTCACAGCGTTATTCCATGGCAACCATGTATCGGCCATCACAGCTTGACGGAGTAGATGATTTGATCAAAGCGGGACGAACCCGTTTTGGTGCTGCGCTGATTGCGGCGGATTTACGCGGTGTGCGGCAGTTGTATCAAGCCTTAAAAAAAGGCAATTGCTTGGGCGTTTTACCCGATCAAGATCCTGGTCGAAATGGCGGTGTATTTGCGCCATTTTTCGGCATACCGGCAAATTCAATGACCCTGGTGAGCCGTATCTTGAATAAATCGGATGCGCCGGCGATTTTTACGTTTGCAAAACGCTTGGCTAAGGGCGAGGGTTATGAGATTTTCATCTATCCGGCACCGGTAGAGGTGGGTGGTGACAATGAAGCCGCCGCAGTCGCTTGTATGAATAATATGTTAGAAAAAATAATTAGAGAATGCCCGGAGCAATACCAGTGGAGTTATCAACGTTTTAAGACTCGGCCCGCCGGTGAAGCGAAATTTTATCAATGAGAACGGATGTGGATCACAATACATGAGCAATATTATCGAAGAGTTACAATGGCGTGGTCTGTTATATGATGCCACCGAAGGCTTGAAAGAGCTTGCCAGTCAGGAAAAGCTGACGGTCTACATTGGATTTGATCCCACGGGTGATAGTTTACACGTGGGCAGTCTGGTGCCGATAATGAGTTTGGCGAGATTGCAGCGTTTTGGGCATACGGCGATTGCTATGGCAGGCGGCGGTACCGGTATGATTGGTGATCCTAGCGGCAAGCTGCATGAGCGTCAACTCCTAAGCAAAGAGCAGGTCGATGCGAATGTTGAGGCGATTAAAGGCCAACTGGCGAGGTTTCTGGATTTCGATGATCAAATGAGCCCGGCTAAGTTGCTCAATAATGCTGACTGGTTAATGTCTATCACGATGATGGAATTTTTGCGCGACATTGGTAAACATTTCACGGTAAATTTCATGATAGCCAAAGAGTCAGTGAAATCCCGGATCGAACGAGAAGACGGGATTTCTTACACTGAATTTAGTTATATGCTGTTACAAGGTTATGACTTTCTGCATTTATTTGATCAGCATGGATGCACGGTGCAAGCGGGTGGCAGTGATCAGTGGGGTAATATTACTACGGGTATGGAGTTGGTGCGCCGGATGCGGGGTAAAAAAGCCCATGGTTTGGTATTTCCATTAATTATGAAATCAGATGGGACAAAATTTGGTAAAACCGAAGCGGGCACAATCTGGCTGGATCCTAAGAAAACCTCGCCTTATCGCTTCTACCAATTTTGGTTAAACACCGATGATCGCGATGTTATTCAGTATTTAAAATTTTTCACCTGGCTGAATCAGCAAGAAATTGCCGCGTTGGAAGCTGCAGTTAACGCGCAGCCTGAGCAACGTGAGGCGCAAAAAGCCCTGGCCAATGCGATGACCTGCATCGTGCATGACGAGACAGCCTTGGCGAAAGCGCAGGCCGCCTCGCGGGTTTTATTTGGTGGTGAAATTGCGGGCATGTCAGCCGCTGACATTGGGGATATTTTTACCGATGTGCCTTCTAACGAAATTGCTAAGAAGCAGATTGAAGAAGGTATATTATTAATCGATATGCTCGCCGAGACTGAATTAGTAAAATCCAAAGGCGAAGCAAGGCGTGCCATTCAAGGTAATGGGATTGCAATCAACAATGTTAAGTGTGCAGATATCGAGAAGAAAATCAGCCTTGAAGACAGTGTTGATGGTCAATTTATTGTCTTGCGCAAAGGTAAAAAGAATTACCATTTGGTTAAGATTATTTGACAATGGGCCTTCCTAACGATTAAAGCCCTAGTGGGTTACGTGGGTCAACCTCACTCATAAACAGCTTGCGGCGATCATTATTTGTTACCTGGTAGACTTTACCAATCCAGTTGTTAATGACTGCCTCAGCCGTATCATGCCAGGTATTGTTGAGGTAATTGATCGCCAGTTTTTCGGGGAACTCAGGCAGTTTTTTATCACCAGTCAGGACTTTTAATCGGTACTCATCAAAAATCGCTTGTGTCTGTAAGTTGAAATAGTGACTGGGAAAAGCTGGGTATTCTTCCAATTCCTGTTTAATAAAGCGAGCCACTTCGCGCTTGTATTCCTTGAGTAAGCTGATCATATCGTACTCAGGGTGGCCCTGAAAAAAAATCAACCGAAATTTATCTTCACTGACGGCCAGATGCACACCGGCGGTATCTGACTCAACTAAAACTTGTAAGCCTGCAGACTCAAATTGGGCACGGGTGATCTGATTGAAGCGTGAGTGTGGTACATCAAATAATGTGTTTACGCCAATAACGAGTGGATGATGACGATCAACGACCCGATGCGGAAAAACTCCCCATTTTTTCTCTGGTAAACGGGTTCGGGTTTGTTGGTAACGAAACTGCATCACTGCATGGGTTGCGAGGCATGAGCAAATCGTCGAGGGAACGTTTTCGTATGCCCAGTCAATGACCTCGATCAGTGGTTGCCAGAAAAGCTCGTTTTGCAGATTGGCTTGGCTAACATTGGCACCTGTAATGATCAGTGCATCCAAGCCTTGTTGTTTTATCTGCTCAAAAGGTTCGTAATAGCGTTGGATATGTGCGGCAACCTTTGGGCTGCGCGGCAACTGTGGCAAAGTAAATGGGTGCATGTAAAATTGCGCAATCTGATTGCTTTCCCCAACTAATCGAAAAAATTGTCGCTCGGTGGCCGTTAGTGCTGCGTCCGGCATCATGTTTAACAGGCCAATATGCAGTTCACGAATATCTTGATGAGTCGCTGCGGCATCGTCAATGATCGTTTCGCCTTCCTCTCGCAGGCGGTCAAACGTGGGTAAGTTGGAATGGGCAACCAGTGGCATTTTTTTTCCTAGTTATGTTGGTGTTTTATTGCGCTTTCTATCATTTCAAGAAAGCTTGCTTCGTCAGTGACTTTTGCTACATCTTCTGTTGTAACAGTATAACCATATTGTTCGGCAATGGCTTCGTAACGGGGAATTCGTGAGTAAAACAACCGCGGAAAAATCCAGCGGACAAATTCATCAGGATCAATTAATGCTACATACTCAATACTGAGTTGTTGCAGGTAGATTGCAAGTTGCTCGACTAAAAAACTATCACGGTAGTAGAGTGGCTTTGGGTCGTTTTTTGCGCGTTGAATCAGCGCTTCTTCATCCTGTTTACTGGCTTTGATGTACAAAATCAATGTGTGTTCAAATAAATGCTCATAGACTTGATGGTCATCCAATTCGCACAGGCTACCACCGGCATCGTTGATGAAATGTTTATAACCGTAAATATTTTGCGCTTTATGGATAAACTCCGGCACATCTTTCATAGCGGCAATTTCGGCGAGTCGGTGTAACTCCTGGCGGCGACTGAACTCGTTTAAGGCAAGCCCGCCTTGTTTAGGATTGCCCAACTTACCCAGGAAGCTGGAGACCGGGTTTAGATTGTGAACAGTAATATTGTTTTTGATGTAAATTGAATCAGTTCTCAATAAATCTCTGAGAAACGGGATCTGCATCATTTGAGATTTGATGTTATCCAAAATCGGTTCATCCAGATAGCGAGTACCGATTCGATAGTCCCCGGAAAAGTGAAACCAATCACGACTCATTAGTATGTTGGAAAGGCGTGTCTTGCCAACGCCTGACATACCGAGCAAGGTGATGCTCTTATTTTCCCATTGGCGAAATGATTGTGCTGTTAAACGCATTACTACTCCGGCGTGATGGCTTGTGAGGTTGTGGCGAATTATAACGTAGTTTCATTGTTTTGGTGTACTATGGAAGGCTTTAATAGTGAGCTTACAATCGATTTTTTCGATCGTTTATCACTAATTATTATTGTTTGCTGTGTGAGAGTTGTCTTATTCTCGTGATGTGAATATCGTTTATCAAATACAGGAGAAAACCAGTATGGCGTTATATGAAAAAGGAGCTCCGCACATAAAAGAACTAAAAGCGGGCGAATCAGTCTACATTTGCCAGTGCGGTAAAACCAATAATGCCCCTTATTGTGATGGTAGTCATCAAGGGACAGAGGTCACCCCTTTAGCCCATACCCCTGATCAAGATGGCCCGATTTTTGTCTGTGGCTGCGGGAAATCCGCAAACAAACCTTGGTGTGATGGTAGTCATAATCAGTAAGCAAGGGTTTAAATTTATATAGTTAGTTTAGATAGATAGTTTAATGAGTTTTGATAGTGAATTTTACAAGGAGTAATAAATGAAACGAATAGTCTTGGCAGCATGTTTAACCGGTTTGGCTTTTGGTGCAAATGCGGAATCGTATACCGTCGATCCACAGCACACTTATCCTAACTTTACTATTAGCCACTTGGGTTTCTCGACCATGCATGGGATGTTTACCAGCACTAAAGGCAGCCTGGAAATGGATCGTAAAGCAGGCACTGGTAAAGTTGAAGTGACAATCGATGCTGCTTCAGTTTTCACTGGTTTTAAAAAACGTGACGATCACTTGCGCTCACCAGACTTCTTTAATGCTGTAGAGTTCCCTGAGATAAAATTCAAATCTACTGCAGTTGAGTTCAATGGGGATACCGCTAAAGTAACGGGCGATCTAACAATTTTGAATACGACTAAGTCTGTCGTTTTGGATGTAAGCAGTATTAATTGTGGCAAACACCCATTCAACCCGAAAATTAACGAAGTCTGCGGTTTTGATGCAATCACAGCATTCAAACGTTCAGAGTTTGGCATGCAGTTTGGCTTGCCTGCCGTCGGTGATGACGTGAAGCTTAATTTGCAATTAGAAGCAAACCGCTAAACGGATTTGTTCAAGCCAGCTGTTAAAATGCAGCTGGCTTGTTAACTTAGAAACGTGCACGTTCCTAAGTGCTTTACCTGCCTTAATCTAATTGATCAGCTTTTGCCGGCACCTTTATTAACTCAGAACAGAAGCCCTCACATTGTCGATGAAAGGAGTAATGATGTCTTCAGGCGACGCAAACCTTAAAAACCAATTGGACTTCCCCGTAGAAAAAGGTGAATTTGTCCGTTGGGATTCGCAGTTTCGTAATTGGGTGACCGCAGATGGTTCGGCTGGTCCGACGGGCAGTAGTGGTTTTGCTGCTGAGAAAGGTCGTTACCATTTATATATTTCTCATGCTTGCCCATGGGCGCACCGTACAATGATTTTCAGGAAATTAAAAAAGCTGGAAGAAGTGATTTCGTTTTCTGTGGTCAACCCCAAAATGGGTGATAAAAGTTGGGACTTTGATAACTACAAAAATTCAACAGGCGATGATTTATATGCGGCAAAATACCTTTATGAGATTTATCACAAAGTCGCTCCAGATTACAATGGTATTGTCACTGTTCCTGTCTTGTGGGATAAAAAGCAGCAGCTTATCGTTAACAATGAATCGTCAGAAATAATACGCATGTTGAATTCTGCGTTTGCACAATTCAGTGATACTGAGGTTGATTATTTCCCGGAGAGAATGCGTCAGGAAATAGAAAAAATTAATGCAGTGGTATACGACAACATCAATAATGGTGTGTATAAAACGGGGTTTGCCCGCACCCAACAAGCTTATGAGAAAGCGTTTGATCAATTGTTTTCCGCATTGGATCAGATTGAAAAGATTTTATCTCAGCAATGTTATTTGGTGGGTGAAGAAATAACAGAAGCTGACTGGCGACTCTTTCCGACATTGTTGCGCTTTGATCCTGTTTATGTCGGCCATTTCAAATGCAATCTACGGCGCATTGCTGATTACCCGAATCTCTCAAACTACTTACGTGAGCTGTATCAAATGCCTGGCATTGCAGACACGGTTAATATGGATCACATCAAAACCCATTACTACTGGAGTCATGAATCGATTAATCCCAATCGAATTGTTGCAAAAGGCCCAGAGAACGATTTAATGGCTGTACATGACCGAAGCCGATTTGCGCGTTAATCTTTTTTACCATGTGATATTTTTGACCAATAATCGTCAAACTTAAAATCAGGGCTGTGTTTCTGCACATGACATTGTTGGCACATTTGTTCTGCTGACCAATCAGTGTTTGCGGTTTTTTGTTGCCCCCCTGAATCAGCATGCGCCTTAGCGGCACCATGGCAATTTTCGCATTGTACGTGCATTAAACTTTCTGTAATGCTGGGGTCGATAAAACCACCTTCAGTTTCAAAGCCGACAACGTGGCATTTAATGCAAGCTGGATCAAACGCTTTATTGACATCTTGCAAGGCGTAAAATGCTTCAGCGTGGCGACTGTCAAACCACTTGTCGTGTTCTTTTTTATGGCAGGTTTCGCAGACTAACTCGCCAGCAAATTGACTGTTGCCTGAGGCATGATTTTTTCTGATTGCCACACTTTTTTCATAGTCGGCTTTTACTTTGGCATTGTAATCGGCGTACCATGCCAACATACGCTCAGCATCTTTCACTTCTGGCGGTAGTGGGATCACTGTCTGTTGCCATTTTTTAATATCGCCATCGTTATTAATATCGAGCTTAAGTTTAGCGAGCCGCATTCCCCGCGAGCCAGGTGTAAGAACCAACATGTCGTTGACACTCTGCACATCGCCGTAATGTTCGTATTTGGCTTTGATAATAAGTAGGTCTACGTTTTCTAGTGGAAGTTGTTTTTGTGCTTCTGTCAAGCTTAATGTGGTTGATAGCAGAGTGGTTTGTTTATTTTTCTTGGCGGCAAGCAGCGCTTCGCTCAAGCTTAGTGTGTCTGTATTGGCAAGTGGTGCCTGCATGCCGATTTGAGGATCGCTAACAGGATCTAGCCAATTGAAAAAGCTTATTTTGGCGTGATTTTTATTGATGAGACTTTTTTTGAGAAACTCTCCACTAATGCCATTCGTGAGTACGAAAGGGAGTTTGCTATGGCTAATGAAGTCTGTGCCATATGCTAGGTCTTTCCATTGCACGGCAACGGCATCATAGTCGAGATGCTCCAGTCCTTTGAGAATATACTCCGCTTTGACTTTGTCTTGCGGTACTTCGCTGGTAATAAGCCCGCCAGCGGATATTAGATAAAGGTCGGGGTCTTCGATCCTCAGTTCATCAATTTTTTGTACCCAGCGTTTGATGCCACCTTTGTCGCTACCTTCACTACAGCCGCAAGGCTCAAGCTCGCCATCAAGATTGCCAGAATAAACCAGTGTGATGGCATGCGTGCCAGAATGTGCCATGGCTTGAATGCTAATTAGCAGACTAAAAAGTAACGTTGTAAAAAGCCGAAGCAACCCAAGCTTATAATTGAAGAGTCTGCGGTTAATTCTCATAAATATCACCTTGTTAGTTTTTCGTTTACCTTCCAGCACTTGCAGGATTTAGATTTTGTAGGTTGGGCAAAGCCATAGCGAGCCCAACAATCCTTGCTCTGTCATGCTCCAGGGCGAATAATCTGGCCAGTCATAGCGTTTACGATTTCACTGGGCTGATTTAGTTCGCCAGTTTTACCATTAATAATTAAATCAACCTTGTTATGAAAGTAATGTTTTACTGAAAGCACATTTCGCGCCGCGGGTCGTTTGCTGATGTTGGCGCTGGTGGAGACAATAGCACCACCGAAGCTGTCGCAAAGTTGTTTAACAATTGGGTGCGCTGTGACTCGAACCGCTTGTAAGTTAGAATTTCCACGTAAATAACCAGGTGCTTTTTTATTCGCGGGCAGCAACCAAGTGGTCGGACCCGGCCAGCGTTGCATTATGCGAGCATACAGCAGAGGGCTAACGGGCGCCAGAAAGGGGCGGAGCTGTGAAAAATCCGCAGCGACCAGTATCAATCCTTTTGATATTGAACGTTGTTTAAGTATTAATACTTTATGCACAGCGTTGGCATTTAGTGGGTCGCAGCCCAGACCAAAAACAGCTTCAGTCGGATAGGCGATAATACCGCCTTGATGAAGTATTTTACTGGCTTTTTTAAGGCTAAATAGAGTCAATGATCGTGTAATCAATTAAATTAAGCTTGCTCGCGTGTGATAGCGCGATGACCGATATCGGTACGATAATAAACATTATCCCAGGAAATCTGACGGGTTAGTTCATAAGCCGATTGCTGGGCTTCAGTCACATTATTTCCCAAAGCGACGGCGCATAATACCCGGCCGCCATTGGTGACAACTTTTCCATCTTTAATCGTCGTGCCCGCATGAAAAACTTTTTGTGATGCTGAGTCATGTTCGGGTAAGCCGCTGATGACATCGCCTTTGTTAAAGCTGTCCGGATATCCGCCTGCGGCTAATACGACGCCTAGCGCACTGCGACTATCCCACTCTGCTTGAGTCTCATCGAGTTTTCCGGCAATTGCAGCGAGACATAATTCAGCTAAATCTGATTTCAAGCGCATCATTATTGGTTGGGTTTCAGGGTCGCCAAAGCGGCAGTTATACTCCAAAACCTTGATACTGCCGTCGGGTGCAATCATTAAGCCCGCGTAGAGAAAGCCTGTGTAAGCATTGCCTTCCGCGGCCATGCCTTCTACCGTAGGATTTATCACTTGCTGCATGATGCGATGATGTATTTCAGCGGTGACTACGGGTGCGGGAGAGTATGCGCCCATGCCACCGGTATTAGGTCCGGTATCACCATTGTCTCGGGCTTTGTGATCTTGCGAAGTAGCAAAGGGCAGGCAGTGTTTGCCATCCACCATAACAATAAAGCTGGCTTCCTCGCCAACGAGAAATTCTTCAATAACGACTCGATGTCCAGCGTCACCGAAGGCATTTCCGGCGAGCATATCGTTTACCGCGGCAATGGCTTCTTGTTCTGTTTGTGCGAGTATGACGCCTTTGCCGGCGGCTAAACCATCGGCCTTGACCACGATGGGCGCCCCCATCTTTTTGATGTATGCAGTGGCTTCATCTATATTGGTGAAGTTACCATAGGCTGCGGTAGGAATGTTGTGCCGTGCGAGGAAATCTTTCGTGAAAGCTTTTGAGCCTTCCAGTTGAGCTGCATTTTTACTGGGTCCGAAGCACGCAAGATTAGCCGCTGTAAATGCATCAACCACACCGATGACTAAAGGAACCTCTGGGCCAATAACGGTTAAGGCAATATCATTTTCGGTGGCAAACAAAACGAGTTTTTCTATTTCTTCGACCCCGATATTGACATTGCTGACTTTGGGTTCAAGCGCCGTGCCGGTATTACCCGGTGCGACGAACACGTGCTCAATGTTTGATGATTGGGCGATTTTCCAGGCGAGTGCATGTTCTCTTCCGCCACCGCCGACGACTAATGCTTTCATGAAGTTCCTTTGTAATACAGCTCTGAGAGCGGAATCATAGCAGAAATTAAACTTCATGAGGTAGTGTGGGTGCTGACTTAGTCTTGTGTTAATATTTTGGTTTGATTAAAGTCATTTAAAATTGCCAGTTGTACATGATGTAGAGAGAGGAACAAAAAAATGGGAAAAAAGCGGTTGCTTATCATGATGATTATACTGCTCACAGGATGTACAGTAAAAGGCACTAATAATGAAGTAATACATTGGACTTATGACGGTGTCACAGGCCCGGAGTATTGGGTAATGCTTAGCTCGGACTATGTGATGTGTGATATGGGAAAGTCGCAATCTCCGGTCAATATTGTTGGTGAGCATGCGATGGGTTTGCAGGCAATTGAGTTTCAGTACCAGGCAGCAGCGGACTTTGTGGTCATAAATGATGGTCATATGATACAAGTGAATTATCCGCCGGGCAGTTATGCCGTCATTGGTGGTCAAAAGTTTCACTTACGGCATTTTCAATTCCATAGCCCTAGTGAGCATAAGATACATGGTCGACAAGCAGATTTAGCGGCGCACCTGGTGCATCAGGCTGACGACGGTCGGTTTGCCATTGTAGCGATGTTATTTAATAAAGGCGCTGACAATCAATTCCTGCCTTTAGTTTGGGATGCCATGCCGCTGTCAAAAGGCCTG
This sequence comes from uncultured Ectothiorhodospiraceae bacterium, assembly GCA_945787125.1. GTDB lineage: Bacteria > Pseudomonadota > Gammaproteobacteria > S012-40 > S012-40 > CALZHW01. The sequence goes on along the minus strand of CALZHW010000006.1, from coordinate 40,720 downwards.
AATAAAGTCAATAAGTCAATTGATATCAATGACTTACTGCCTGTCAATAAGGCGTATTTTAATTATACTGGCTCCTTGACGGCGCCGCCTTGCTCAGAAGGTGTAAACTGGAATGTTTTACAAGAGCATGGTTTTGTCTCGGCTGCCCAGGTTGCAGCGTTTACCGAATTGTTCCCGCGGAACGCTCGCCCAGTGCAGCCGCTTAACGGGCGCATGATTGGCAAATTCGATTAATGCATAGGAGCGAGTTTTTAAGCTTTTGATTTGTATGCCGATAGTTCTAGGAGCCTGTCCGAGAATGGCATGTGATAATTCAACTAAATAGTAAAGGTGCGAAATGAGCAGCCAGCCGCAAATCAAAAAAGATAAGATGTATCAGTTGTTGCGTGAAGGAAAGATCAAAGAGTTTAATGAGTGTAAGGCAGAGGGTCAAAAGTGTGACTTAAGCCAGTGTGATTTCAGAGCAGTGGATTTAACCGGCATGGATGCGAGTGGTTTGAATATGTCAGGCTGCTATTTTCGCTTGGCAGATTTACGTGGCATTGACTTTACCCGCACCAGGCTTGATGGTGCGAGCATTCACGATGCTAAAGTTTCCGGCGCGTATTTCCCGAAAGAATTTAGTTCAGATGAGATCACCATGTCACTGGTTCGTGGCACGCGAATGCGGCTCAATTGTTAGCGGTTCTGTCCGACAATTTCTCCTCGGCAATTGCTCCTGCATTGTTCTACCTACGGGCGTCCTGCCCTAGTGCATTGCTCTACCTTCACCCATCCATGGGCCCGCACCTCTTGTGTCTGGACTGTGAAATTTGATGGCGAAGTGCTGCAAGTGAGTTATTTTTTCTTTGAACGGTATGCTTGACTGCCGTATTTACCGCTGCGCTCATTGAGATTCTCAACAAATTCTTCGGCGTGCTGGGTGACACTAAATAAAGAGCCGGGCTTCATGCCTTCAATGGTTTTTTTACCAAAAATGATAGTGTAGTGATACCACTCATCACCCGTCATGCCCTTGGGTGTATCGACTTTTACGACCGATTCAACTTGATATTTATCCTGAACAAGTGCTGTACTTACTTCTGAAAGCATTGTCATAATTTAATGACCCTATTACAAATTATACTGCGTTGTGTTTTGCTTCTCTCTATCGCATTTTCCTTGCGGGCAAAAAATAATGCTATTACCTAAATCCTGCAAGTGCTCGCTCCTACTCAGCACAGGCTCTTGGTCCGTATAGCAAATCAATATCTTGCACTGCGCAGGTACGATCACTTGCAGGATCTAGGTATTATTTCAAGCAAGGAATCTGTTTTTTCAGAGCTTGCTGATATCTTATGCTTATCTCAGAGAAGCTCAAAAACTGATGGAATTCATTAACATTGCCTACTTTAACACAAAAAGGCCTATTTATCTCCTCAATCATTATTCGGACAGGCTCCAGCTTAAAAGCGATGACCATCATGAGTTTTGGTGTTCGAAAAACTATGTAGGGCATTAAATTTTGTATTTAGGAAGCACTTTAGATTACAATTGTCGGCTTACAGCAACAAAATAACTAAAAAGAGTTCTCCTAATGACTATCCAGTGTATTTCCCCCGTGCTCCATTACTCATCAACAGACGTTGTTCCATTTTGGTGGGTTAACTAATGATAAATAAAAATTCTTTGTTAATAATAACGTTATTGATATCACTGCTGCTCGGTGCTTGCGGGAGATCTGGCGCACCTGATATGCCAGTAACACCAGAAACACAGACGCTTAATGACCCAGACCTGTCACCGAGTCTAAAAAAAGAAGTATTAATCGCTTATGATTCTGAGCCTTCAAGTGAGTTTGGGAAATTAGGTCTGGCGTATGCCATTGTTTTACGTAATTTGATTGGTCATTTCGACCTCGCTGTAGAGCTTGTTGAGGTCGATAGCTACGTACCTGGATCGCTCAACGATTATCGTGCGACGTTCTACCTGGGTTCTTTCTTTGACAATAAAATCCCTCGTGAATTTCTGCGTGATGCAGTGGCCAGTAAAAATACCTTAGTTTGGTTTAAGTACAATTTGTGGGCATTGACTGATGAGACAGAATTGGGGTTTGTAGCGAAGCATGGTTTTCGTTCAGGTAGCGTAAAAGGGTTTAATGTGCCTCCAAGCTCAGAGGTACAGGAGCCGGGTTTTTTTGACAAAATAACATATAAGTCCAAAGACTTTATAAAACATTATCAGTACGATGCTGAAACTGGAAAAGGTATTGCTGACCCCGACTTGGGAACGATAATCATCGAGAATCCAGCCAAGTTGCGCACTTGGGTGTCGATAACGAATCAAAAAACCGCGGAGCAGAACCCTTACATTGTCCAGTCAGACAACTTTTGGTATGTTGGGGATATTCCATTTAGTTTCATGGGGCCACGTGACCGTTATCTTGTCCTTGCCGATATGCTGCATGATATGCTGGATGTGGCGCATGAAGAAAGTCATCATGCCCTAGTACGGTTAGAGGATGTCAATGCCAAAACGCCTACTAAGAGCCTGCTTGCCCTTACTGATCACTTAGCAGAAAAGAATATTCCGTTTTCTATCGCAGTAATTCCACGTTATCTTGATCCTTTGGGTGTGTCCAATAATGGTGAAGCAGAGGATATTATGTTTTCTGAGGCTACCTCGCTGATCAATACGCTTAAGTACATGACAGAGAATGGTGGGAGCATTGTGATGCATGGTTATACTCATCAATATGGAAATATTAGAAATCCTGAGAATGCTTTGTCGGGTACTGATTATGAATTCTGGAACGTCGTTGACAATCAGCTTATTGATGGTGAAACGCAGCAATCACTATTGGAGGTTTTGGATCAGGGCTTGACGGATCTTACTGCTTCAGGCTTCGCGCCTTATGCCTGGACCACACCCCATTACCAGGCGTCGCCACTAGCTTATAAAACGTTTCCAGAACGTTTTGATGCAACGTATCAACGTGTCGTTTATTATACGGCGGATAATCCTGATCTACACTCAGCCGAAGCCGGTAAGGATTTTGCCATCGGCCAGTTTTTTCCTTATCTTATTCATGAAGACTATTATGGGCAGCGTGTAATACCTGAAAATATTGGTAATATCCAAGTTCATTTAGACATAAAAGTCAATAATTCATACAGTGAAGATTGTGATGACTTGCTAGAGAACGCCCGTTATGCGAGCGTGGTTAGGGATGGCGTGGCATCATTTTTCTTTCATCCATTTTTGCTTGACGGAAGTGAGGATGATGCGGGTCTTGAGACGTTTAAATGCCTTACTGATGGCATTAGTGATCTGGGGTTTTCCTGGATAGGTGGGTCAGAGTACATCAATTCCAGCGTTCTTGCGCCCACTTCTGCTGCTGCTCAATTGACAGGAAACTCCAGGCAATAAGCCGGCTTATCTTTTGTCCTTGAGACATTTCGATCACTTCAATCTGCCTGGCGCCCAATTTGATTAGTCGTTTTTTTAATGGACGGATATTTTCATTCTTGGAAACCAGGCTGCTAAACCAGTAAACCTGTTCGCTAAAAATTTTGCTTTCATTAGCCATGATTGTTAAAAAATTGATTTCTCCCCCGGGATAGCATAACTCCGTTTCTTGACCAGCAAAATTGCGTTTGATCTGGCTTTTTTTTAACTTGCCTTTGTTCAGATTTTGCAGCTTACGCTGGGTGTTGAATTGAGCTTCAGCTAAAGATGCGTTGAAGGGTGGGTTGCACAGGCTAAGATCAAATCGGTCTTCATCATTGATTATTCCTGTGAAGATTTTCTGTTTTTCACTTTGCGGTATCACTTTAATTAATTGGCTCAGGCAACCGTTTGACTCTGCGATCAGCTTGGCTGATTTGATTGATCGAGGATCTATGTCCGTCGCGATAAACTGCCAGCCGTAACTTTGGCTGCCGATAATTGGGTAAATACAATTCGCGCCAGTGCCTATGTCTAGCACTTTTAGATTTTTGTCTGTAGGTATTTTACCTTGGTTGGATGTTGCTAAAAGATCAGCAATATAGTGTATGTAATCAGCTCGTCCAGGGATCGGCGGGCAGAGATAGCCTGCGGGAATGCACCAGTGGGTGACGTGATAGAAATGCGCCAACAGCGCTTTGTTTAAGCAAAGCACGGCATTAGCATGACTAAAATCTATGCTCATATCTCCGTTCGGTTTAGCTTTACAGTATTTTTTTAATTCAGGGCAGGTTTTGCTTAGCGCGATTAAATCATAACGCCCTTGATGAAGATTCCGTGGGTGTAGCAATCCTTTTTTTGCTATTTCTTGCCGGCGCTGGTGTGTCACTTTATTTTTTTTTCGCATAAAAAATTAATTTACCGGTTTCTTTATCCCAGCTTTCCGTAGCGGGACTGATAAATTTGAGCATCTGGGATAAATGCGAGTTATTTATCTTCAAGTTGCTCCTGCGCGTAACGGCGTCGTTCCAGTTCTTCTTCCAGAGCGTCATTGATGACTACCATAACGCCATCAACATCGGCCGTGAAGCTACTTTCTGTATATTGACCAGTTAATGTGCTGTCGGGTTTAAGCCTGCCTTTTTCGTAATGGCTCCAGATCTCTTTGCTGTATGCAGTGCTCAGTAGCTCAGGTGCGTAACGACCGAAATAGTCCCGCATGTTGTTGATGTCTCGTTCAAGCATCATAGCGGCGTTGTTGTTGCCAGCGGCATTGACAGCTTGCGGCAGGTCGATAATCACAGGGCCGTTTTGGTCAACTAAAACGTTGAACTCAGAAAGATCGCCGTGCACTAGTCCGGCACAGAGCATGCGTACGATTTCACCAATAAGCCGCTCATGGTATTCCAGTGCTTGCTCATCGCTAAAGATGACATCACTCAAGCGAGGTGCTGCGTGGCCATTGTCATCGGTAATTAGCTCCATGAGTAATACGCCATCAACAAAACCATAGGGTTCGGGTACACGCACGCCCGCAGCAGCAAGCTTGTATAGCGCATCTACCTCAGCGGAAAGCCAGGCCTGTTCGCTTTCTTTTTGTCCATAACGAGTACGTTTCTGCATGGCACGCGAGCGACGGCTGTTCCGCGATGTTCGACCTTCCTGGTATTGTACGGCTTGCTTGAAGCTGCGTTGATTGGCTTCTTTGTAGACCTTGGCGCAGCGCACATTCTCGCCACAACGAACCATGTAAACTTGGGCTTCTTTCCCACTTTTTAACTGACAAATAATGCTATCGATGAGTCCATTGTCGATTAGCGGCTGCAATCTGTTTGGTATTTTCATTTTACGCTTTATGTGAAGTCATACGCTATTGTAACAAGTGTAGCCGGGTATTTGTTGTTTCTCTTGATGTAATGGTGAATATTTGAGCGTAACTTTCTGGGCATTGCTCCTAAAGTCATGCTCAGCTGAGTTTTCCAGAGTAGTGGTGCACGTTCCTGACAATGTTTTACGATTAAAAGCTAGCTATCGTAACGCACTGAGCCTAGACTAAGACAGCTGTATTTCTTGGCTCTAAAATGTGTGTCAGTAGATGGTGTTGGACGCTAACCCCGATGATTATGCACATTTTTCTGTTTGAGTTCTATGGTATACCCTGCCTAAAAATTCGCAAGATTTCAGCAAACTATCTTTACCAAACTAATGACTCTATAAGGAAATATCTATGAAACTCATTAAAAAACATCCTGCCGCATTAAGTGTTTTGTTCGCTGCCAGTTTATTGGTGCCTGCTGTCAGTGTTGTTCACGCTGTTGATCAAGCGGAAGTTGTGCAAAAAGTTAGCGATACTATATCGTCCGGCAAATCCATGGCAAGTGGTATTAATGTTGAAGATGCAAGCTCAGAAAACTTGCTAAACGACGCTAAAGATAAAGCCGCTGATATCATTGGTCAAGGCGAAAGCACTGCGTCTGACGCTCAAGCTAAAACCGAGCAGCAACTTGAAACAGCGAAAGAAACTACAGCTGAACCGGCTAAAGATAAATTAAATGCGCTTGCCGACAGCGAAGAAGCAAGTGCTGTCGAAGCGCAAGCAGAAGTTGCAGTAGAGGGAGATGCGCAATTAGAAGCGAGCACTAAAGAAGCCGACGAACCAGGTTTTTTTGATAAACTAAAATCAAAAGTTAAAGAATTAACATCGTCTGACGATGCTGAAGCAGCCAAAGACGAAACCTTCGTTTCTGACAATTAAACGCCATAGAACTTTTAAGGAATCAGAGCCATTTAACTGATGGGCTCTGATTTCTTTATTTTACGTTTTCTTTGTCCGGTTGATTGAACACTTCGCTGTTTTGAAATGAATAAGCAAACAGACCGCCCAGTAAAAAAATCAACCAGCTAATATAAAGCCAGAGTAAAAAGATGATTAATGCTGCAAATCCAGAGTAAATTAAATCATAATTGGAGGAGTTTTTTAAAAATACTGCAAATAAATAACCAACAAGTTTCCATGCCAAGCCCGCTGATAAACCACCGACAAAGGCGGTGAGAATTTTGACTTTGGTATTCGGTAAAAAGAGATAAACCAACGTGAAGCCGATTATCACTGTAAAGTATGGCAATAAAGAAACGAGGGTTAGATACAAGGTGCCAAAGGGCTCTAATTCGAGAATGGTCTGAACAAAATTGCTGTTCATTAGGCTGGCAGTGAGTAGCAAGCCAGCAACTACAAGAGCAGGGGATAGCATAATGACTCCCAGATAATAAAAAACCCTCTTTAACCAAAAGCGGGGTTTATTAACCTTCCAAATATGATTTAGTGTTTCTTCAATTTGGGTCAGTGTGTTTATAACAGTGTATAGCAGTATTAATGTTCCAACAATTCCTAGTAAGTTGACATCAACGTTGTCAATCAGGTTAATAATATAGCTTGCAATCTCATCGCCTTTATCACCCAGTGGCTCTAGTAGGTTATGCAGCATGGGAGAAATCTGATTGTGTACGCCAAAGTATTTTAGCAGCGAAAAGCCAATAGCAAGAATGGGTACAAGACTAACCAAAGTGCTATACACCAGACTTTTAGCGTGCAGAGTGAGATAGCTATCATTTATTTCTAAAATTGTACAATATAAGGCCCTAAGCAGTCGTGTTGATAACCTGCTGTCATCAAGTTGACGGAGCAGGGTGATGGCTTTTTGATTTATTTGATTGAGCAATGAAGCGCACTCATTAGATAATTAGATTGTAAAGCTAAATCATTTGAATCCTGGGTGCAAACATTCTTTGTTAAGCGGTATATAAAATGTTGATGAGTGGTGAGAGCATTGCTGTGCTAAGGAACGTGTATGAAATAACTTACCCATCTTTACATCTCGGCTTTATCTCCTGAGTCGCTCTACCTCCTGCATCCATGCAGTCGTCATCTTCAGCCCGTCTTGGCACGTTCTGCAATCACAAAAGCTCGAAATAGAACGACTATTCCTCGATAACTGCTCCTGCGTTATTCTACTTACGGGCGTCCTGCCCTAATGCACTTTTGTTCAATTAGAACCTGCCAATACAGACTAAATATGAGCGTCAGATATCCAAGTTATTTCATTCACGTTCCTAATCAATTCTTTTTCTTGTTGACAGAATGACAGCGAATACAGTTTTTTGTGGGAGCGAAGGCAACTTTACCATGACAAACTCCGCAGTATTTACCATTCAATATATCAGCCATTGTAAATTTATTGGCGCCCTTTTTCTTCACAAAAATCGCTGGGTGGCAATTTTCACAGGCTAACCAGGCAGTGTGTTGTTTATGTTGGAATAAAACGGGATTCATTGCGCTTATTGCGGTGAAAATAATGTCTAACTCAATTGGCTGCAGATTCTCACCCACACCGTGTAAATCAGAGCGGGGTGCGATGTGTCCTTTGTCCAGAGTTTGTACCCAGTCTATCAGCCCGGCGGAGTCGCGAGGGAAGTTTCGCATTGCTTCTTCAGGTGGCTGCAAGCCAAATAACGCTGTAATATTTGTTGGGTCATGGATTCCATCTTCCGCTATAGCTACCGTCTCACCAGAAATCTGGAAATGTTTACCAGTGCTCCAAAACTGTCCTTCATAGGCATTTTTATCTTTGGCGGAGATGGCAAAAGACGCGCCTAACAAAATGCCGCATAATACTAAGGTTGAGCAGTAGCGGTTACGATTTAATTGCAGATCCCCCGATGGGTTTACGAACAGATTACTCATTACAACTTTCCTGTGGTGTGTGAATAAATGCGATTTAAATTAATGGAGGCAGGTTTTGAGCCTATATTCATTTGTTTGATTGAAACATTATTACTTTGTTTTATGAATTAAGGCAAGCGGGTAATTGATTGCATATTTCTTCGTCAATCAGGCTGGGTGATTGAAATTTTTCCGTTGTTAATTTCAATGGTCACTGAGAGTAGCGATTGATTGACACAGGGGCCCCAAATGCACCGGCCAGATTTCGCTTCGAATAAAGCGCCATGCACGCTACATTGGATATGGTTGTTATCTAAATCCATATAGACGTCATCCTGCCAGTTCAGCGGGGCGCCAGTATGCGGGCAGAAATTTTTATAAGCATAAAATTGATGTTCTTTGTTGATAATGAAAATGGTTTGTTCGGTATTGTTCTTTTCTAGTGCGAACCCTTTGCAGGTGTTTTCCGGTATATCTCTGATGTTACATATATTTAGTTTTTTAGTCATGGCTGTTGTTCGAATTTTCAAGGGTTTATGTGTTTTACAATGATGTCACGTAATTCATTTAGGCGGCCGTGAAAAAAGTGCCCTGCATCATGCAGCACAGCAATAGTGGGTGGGTGTTCTAGTTGCTCGGCCCATAGGATGGCTTCTTTCGCGGGAACAATCTCATCAGCATCACCTTGAATTAAAAGCCAGTCATTGTTCGGTAAAACGATTTGGTTGAAATCATAAAGATGAATAGCCGGTGCAATGGTTATCAGTTTTTTTGCCTTGCTTTGATGTGCAGTTGCTAAAGCGATATAGGCGCCAAATGAAAATCCTACCAACCATAACTCTCGCCGAGGGTAGAGCTGCTGTATTTGCTCAATAGCGGCGAGTAAATCTTCACGCTCACCGACGGCATTATCGTGCTCCCCCTGACTTTGCCCAACACCCCGAAAATTAAATCGCAACGCAGGTACGCCTAAATCATTCATGGCTTTCGCTGCTATATGGACGACTTTGTTGGTAAGCGTGCCGCCATGTAATGGGTGAGGGTGACAGATGACACTGATAGCGTTGAAATCATTATTTGTTTCAGGCGCAGTGAGTAGCGCTTCAATCTTGCCGGCTGGCCCGTTGAATGAAAAGTGTACTGCGGTGATGCCATTGCTTGTTTTGATATTGGTTGGCTGTAGGGCAGAAATATTCAATGTCTAATCCAGGTTAAGCATGCTTTTAATGTAAGGCATATGAAGTGTGACAACTTCTTCGCCGGCTTGGATGGCTTCTTCTGCGCGATCAAATTCCATAAGCCCAATATGTCCAAGCTTTGGTAAGAGCAAAACATCTGCCGGATCCCCGGCCATTCGGCTTCGTGTTATTCGATCCTGCATAATGTTGATTGAATTAGTTAATACATCGAAAATGCCGGGTGCTATTTGTTTTTCTTTAAACAAATCTGGAAATGAGCCTTTCACTTGATTGGTGAATTTTGTAAGCATAGTGCGTTCAATGAGCGAGCTAAATAATGAGTCTTGATTCGGCAGCGGGCGTTTAAGTGGTTTGCCTAGTGCTTCAACGTGTAGATTTACAGCGATAACTTTTTCCGCACCAAGTGCGCGGCATACGGAGATAGGTACAGGGTTTACTAAGGCACCGTCTACCAGCCAGTGGTTGTGGTATTTTACCGGTGTAAACAAGCCAGGTACAGCAATAGAAGCACGGACTGCATCGAGAATAGAACCATGCTGAATCCATTTTTCCGTTCCGGATTCCAAGTCGGTTGCAACACAGGCGAATTGTTTGTCGAGATCTTCAATATTATGATCGCCAATTTGTTTTTTGAAAAAATTCATGAGTGAATTGCCTTCAACAAAACCACCAGCAGCTAATAAGCTTATATCTGTGTATTTGACAATTTTTCGCTTATCGAGTTTTAATAGCCATTTTTCAAGAAACTCAAGCTCATTGGTGGCATACATGCTGCCAACTAACGCCCCAATTGATGTGCCGCAGATTATTTCTGGTTTGATGCCATTGGCTTCCAATGCCTTGATGATACCAATGTGCGCCCAGCCGCGAGCAGAGCCGCTGCCTAAAGCGATACCGATTTTTGCCTTATGTTTTTTAGCAGACATGTGTTTAGGGTAACCTCATAATCCACTATTCGCTTTGTTATATTGCCTATCGGAAGCCCATAATTGTATACTATTTTTACGCTAGGAGCCTGTCCGAGAATGGGAGTCGTCGTGAGGGAAAGTTATTTTAGAGCAGTTTTTTCGTTCATTTGAGGCGAATAGTCATTCTATTTAACGAAAATGAACGGAAGGAATGGTCAAAAATAACAATCCGCACGACTGCATGGATGCAGGAGGTAGAGCAACGCAGGAGCAGTTGCCGAGCAGGCTCTCCATTCTCGGACAGGCTCCTAGGCTTTAGGTAGGCTGACTACTCACCTGCATCTACGAAAATAGAATTTTGTGAGTTGCTTGGTTTAGTTTCAGTATTTTTAGTTGTGCTTGTATTGTTATCTGTTGTTGCAGTGTTACTGTCGGCTTGCAATTGCTTGATTAGTCGCTTCGTAGTTGCTAGCGCTTCTTCATTCTTGTTTTTTACCGCTTGAGTTATGGCTTTTTCTAACCCTGTGATATCTGCTTTTTCAGTATCATCTTTGGTTGACAGAGGCGCATTTTGAAGACTTTCCGTTTCATTCGCTATGTCAACTCGATCGTTGTCGGTAGATAAATTCGCTGCATTTTCTAGCCTTGTTTTATCAGTGGCAATTGTCGCCGGTAGTTTTGATTTGGCAGGCTGGTTCTGGGTGGCGGTGGTAGTTAATGTGCTTTTGTCTTGTTGTAATGGTGTGACGCTATTGCCTAGCTCGATAGTTTTTTGCGCTACTGATTCTTGTTTGTCCAGCTCATTCGTTGCTGCTGATTGATTAGCTGGGTTATCTGGGGAATTTTGGTTTTGAATCGCGAGCACGGTTTGTTGAGTTTGATCAAGTTGCGCAATGGCTTGTTGCAGCTTTTCTTCAAGCTCGCTGACTTTAGCTTTGTAAAGCGCTTCTTTGGCAAGCCATTCGTTTTTTTCTGCTTTTAATTGATTCGTGGTTTCATTAAGCGAACTGAATTGAGCGGCTGGGTCCCGTACTTCAATGAGTGTTTCTTTTAATGCAAGAACGAGCTCTTCTCTTTTCCGCAACTCGTTGGCGTGTGCAATGGCCGCTTTTGTCAATAACTCTGATTGTGCTTCCAGCGGATTGTCGCGGAAATCCTTGTCGCTTAACTCGCGCGCAACCCGATGCAGCCGGTATTCTTCATCCAGGATGATTTGTTCTGGTGCTAAATCGATTTTTTGGCTCAGCGCAGCAACTTGCTCTGTAATGTGCAGCGCGCGTTTGGCGGCAAATAATGCTTCTTTACCTATTTGTTCGATGCCAATGTCATAAGTTGGATTTTGTTGGATAAATTCTTCTGCGCGAGCAAATACGTTAATCGTTTCCTGGAATGTCAGCGGTGCTAATGTTTCGCCGCCACGATATTTAACGCGTTTGAGAATTTCTTCAGGCTCATGCATCGCGTTGTAACGTCGTGTTTTGGATTCTAGCTGTTGCATGTCCTGGATAAGTTTTTCACGGTTACTGCTGGTCGGTGCTTTGCCTGTTTCGATGTTTTTAATAATTAGATTAAGCCGATCTAACAGGCTTCCATATTCGTTTTCATAAACATCTGCGGTGTTTAATGATTCCAGCTTGGTTTTTAATTCTATTTCGTCAGACAGTGTTTCTTTTATCTGGCGTATGACGCGATCAGCATTGCGCAGCACTGCTTCGCCCACAGCCACTTTGTGAACAATTTGCTCACGTGAGCCTTTTTTTTCATTAATGAGGGCTTTGGCTTCCGCAAGTGCTGCTCCGGCGGTGCTGTAATGTGTTGGAGCAAAAACATCGATTTCTGATTTGCGGGAGGAATGATAATTTTTTTCAAGTTTGGTAACGGCATCTATGCTAGCGATAGTTGCATACTCACTTAACCGGAGTTCTTCAGTCGAAATTTCACCAGGCTGTTTTAGCGTCGCGCAGCCTGCTAAAGTGCTTATGGCTATGAGCGCGAGTGTGTGATTGCGCAACCAATTCAGCTTGTTTGTGTTTTTCTGTGTCATTTTGTAATGAGCGATATCCTGATTTTATGTTGTAAAAATTAGATTAGGTGAATCACCGTAATTATAGACCAATTTCTACGTTGCACCTAAAAATCATCAATTGGACGGCGTATAGAGTGCATCTTTTATCGTGATTAATTAGGCGCTATGAGGCGTAATAGCGAGCGATTGCAACGACGTCAGTCGGCGATTAAAAACGCATAATTCGCCTCGTAGCACATTCACTTATTGGTTGAAGGCGGGAAAAGCACGATAATTCAATAATACCAAAGACTCAGTCGTGATTCGAAGCGCTCAACTGGTGAGTTTAGGTTGAATGACTCACACAGATTGTAGCAGCATTAATTGCATCAATCGCCGGTGTTTCGGCTGAATTTCCGACATAATTTTGACGATTTCAGCGAGACTCACAAAGCAGTGCTTTATAGTGCTCCCAGTCAAAGGCGGCACCGGGGTCTGTTTTTCGTCCTGGGGCGATGTGGCAATGACCACAAATTTTATCAAGGGAGATGGCAGGGTGCCGTTGCATAATAGATTGTGTTACTGCTGCCAGTTGCTGGTATTGAATTGCTTCATAGGGCAGGTCATCCGTGCCTTCAAGCTCAATACCGATTGAATAATCATTGCATTGCGGCTTGCCATCAAACTCGGATATACCCGCATGCCAAGCGCGTTTATCCAGTGGAACGTATTGAATGATGTCGCCATTGCGTTGGATGAGCAAATGCGATGAAACACGTAGGTCTTTGATTTCAAGAAAGAAAGGGTGCTCGTCGGGATTGAGTTGATTGGTGAACAACTGGCTGATATAGGGTCCGCCGAACTTGCCGGGCGGTAGGCTAATATTGTGTATGATCAATAAGTTAATTGCTACATTAGTTGGCCGTACATCGCAATTGGGTGAAGCAATGTACTCTGCTTCGTCGATTAGGCCAGTTTCTGGGTTTATGTGCATCGTAAGTGTGATTCAACGTGTGTGATATTTGCGAAATAGTTTACACAAAACGAGTGAATATTCACTCATTATATTTTCTCGCTATCCGATCTTAATACACAGTAAGTTTGTGTGTTTATTTTGATGGAGAATCGTATGCATGTAAAAAAATTAATGATTGCGGTGGGCTTTGCAGTATTTTCATCGGCAGCGTTGGCCGCTGACTTTGAGGAAGGTTATGAAGCTGCAAATAGTGCAGACTTCAAAAAAGCCGCAGCAATTTGGCAAAATCTCGCTGAACAAGGCAATGCCGAGGCACAATTCAATTTAGCAATGGCGTATCACAGCGATTCTGCAGGTCAATTCAATGAAAAAGAAGCGGTTAAGTGGTATCACAAAGCGGCGATAAGTGGTCACCCTCAAGCTCAGGAGTATCTGGTTGTTGGCTACCGCGAGGGTTGGTATGGTTTGCAAAAAAATGAATCAAAGGCAAATTTTTGGGAACAAAAACTCGATCAATAATGAGGTTTTGATTAAAGCTGGATAACAATTCACAATCGGTGCCCAAATCAGCACTCGTAGTGGCAAGGCCTTATAGAGAATGTCGGCAGCAGGGATGCTGCCGTCAAGTCTTCATCCATTTATGGGCTCGTCAACAATTGCTTCTCGATAACTGCTCCTGCGTTATTCTATCTACGGGCTCCTGCCCTAGTGCATTGTTCTACCTTCGCCCATCCATGGGCTCGTACCTTCATCCATTCATGGACTCGTCGGACAGGCTCCCAGCGTTTTTAGGTTCGTGGCTTAGCGTGTGAATGTTTTTTACCCTCTGGCGAGTGCGAAACGGTGGTTTCATCGACCGCGACGATGTATAAATTGCCATGTCGCACCCCGCGCACAGCTTTAATGGAATTGGCAAATTCCTGAACTTCCCCAATATGACCTTGAAGAATCGCGGTTTCCAGGCAGTTATCGTGATCAAGATGGACGTGCATCGTGGATAGTGTCAAATCATGATGATTATGGTGTGTTGAGGTTACCTTGGATGCCAGTTCGCTTTCATGGTGGTTATAAACATAGCTCAATGCGGCGATGCAATGACCGGATGCTGATTTTTCCACTCTTTCTTTTTCCAGGGCATTGCGAATTAAGTCGCGCATTGCTTCAGAGCGATTTGAATACGCTTTTTTACCTATATATTCATCAAATTCATTGGCGAGATCATCTTCTAACGACATGGTGAACCGTTCCATGTACAACTCCTTTAAAGTGGTTTAGGTCAATTATAAGGATTTTGACTTATTTTAGCCAAATCTCCGGCAAATCTTCTCGAAATACTAAAAAATGGCTTGCGTCCGCAGACCAATAACTGCGGTATTGACTGATGCTGGATTTATGCGAGAGTTGTGGATGTATTGAAAAGTTGGCTGCAGTTTTAGCCAGTCCATGACCTGGGCGACATAGGTTATTTCTAAAGCGGATTCTGCTGCAAAAAAGGGCTTTCTCGAGCCCGTCTGTGTTGTCAGGTAAGCATTAGATTGGCGAGTATGCATTATTCCAATCCCTAATAGGTCATTTTTTCGTTGCAAGAAAATGCCGCGATAATTTAGCCCAGCTGTATAAAATTGATCATATTGATTGTCGTCTAAGCGTGTCTGACTGAATTTGAAAAATAGGCCCAGATTCATCCCGGCCGATGCTTCAGCCAGGACATAAGCCCCAGCATTAGGCAGCGTGGGATTACGGCTATTGGCGAGTAAGTACCAGGCTCCTGCAGCAAGTTTTGTATAACCTGCTTTTCTGGGATTACCCTTGAAGTAAGTGGATTCAGCTGCGAGAAAAACACCATCGCTTGGACTGACATTGAATTCAATAACTTTATTAATGGCGCTGGTGCTGGTCGTACCATCATAAAGTGCGAACTGCAAATAAGAGGAGTTACTCAGCGCATTTTTAATCCGCAGTCCTGGTGTAGTGACTGGGTAGTTTGAGGGACGACGATAACTTGCAAGGGTCTGCCCCATTTGGAATCCTGCATGGGTAAATAAATTGGCATACTCAGTGACATAAAACTCGCTGTTGAAATCGTGCCAGCCAATTAATGCCGAGAATTGGCTGACGCTAAAATGATGCTCATACCAGGCTTCAATGACTCGCAAGGTATTGCCGCCAGCATCAATATTGCTGGTTTTATGTAAACCACTTGTGCTGGGCGCTGCACCGAAGGTCAGTGTGGTGTATAGAAAAAACAACCCATTTTGCCAAAGATTTGCGGCATCTGTGTTAAATTCTGCGATAAAATCAACCATGCCAACGACACCTGAGGAATTTTGCGTTAAAGGCGTTGTGACTGGCTCAGGATTGCTATTGGAAGTCGCGGAAGTCGCAGATCCAGAAACCACCGATAAGGCATCGACGGTGGTGGCAAACTCATAAGAAAATGGATCTTTTAGCAAGGTGGTATTCAGGGCAGGTCTGGCAGTTAGGTATTGTGCAGATTGAAACGCTTTTTCTGCTGTGGCAAGCGGCCCATGGTTTAATGATGAGTACACGGGGTTTGATAAGTCAGTTGTCGAAGTTAGTTCTGCAAAGGTGGTTATTGGCCAAGTAACAATTACGATTGATGTTATAGTCAGTAAGAGTGGCATGGTTTTCATGACGGTTTTTTCCAGAGATGTTGCTAAGTTTGTTATAAGTAGCGGCATGCATTTGGGTTCTTTTAACGCACAATCGGAGTTCAAAGTTAAAAACTGCCTCTTTCCAGCAGCTGTAGCGGTAAGACCTCACTAAGCGCCCAACTGATAATTTAGGTTCAATGTCAAAAATTATTTTACTTAACAAGCCTTTCCAGGTGATGTGTCAATTTACCGATAAGGATAAACGTCAAACACTTGCTGATTTTTTCACACGCGATGGTTTCTATCCTGCGGGTCGGCTTGATTATGACAGTGAGGGGCTGGTGATTTTAACGGATGATGGTCAGTTGCAGCATCTGATTAGTCATCCAGACAAAAAACAAATAAAAACCTATTATGCGCAAGTCGAAGGGGCTATCGATCAAAGCGCCGTCAGTCAATTGCAGCGTGGTGTGCAACTTAAAGATGGTGTAACCAAGCCCGCCAAAGCAACGTGTGTGGTAACACCTGGCTGGCTTTGGAACCGAAACCCGCCGATTCGGCAGCGGGACAGTATTCCCACTAGCTGGCTCAAGTTAGCCATTACTGAAGGTAAAAATCGACAAGTCAGGCGAATGACGGCTGCCGTTGGTTTCCCCACTTTACGGTTGATACGATATTCTATAGGGAGCTGGAGTTTGCAGGGCTTATTGCCTGGCGAGTATCGTGAAGACGTTATTTATCTGCCACGCATGTCACGTAGGTAAAGAGGTAAAGAGCGGCAAAAAAAATTACGTTAGCTCATTTTTTCCAGTGATTTAAACTTGTTATTTTCATCGAAATAAATCATGAAACGCCCCTGAATGCCACGTCGAGTCAAATATGGCTTGAGAATGTTAGCGGGAAAGCGAACTGTGCGGCCACCATCTGTTTGAGCGACGACATATTTTGCTTTACCAGTATAAACAAAAAAGAATTTCTCGTAACTTAAGTCGAGATAAAATGCCATTCGTTGAGACATGCGTGACATAATATCTTTCACCAATTCGTTGCCTATTCTAGGATCACCGATTCACAATCCCTTCAATGCTTTGAGATAGCTCAGTGGCGAAATCTTTGTCTTTTTTGACGATGAAGTCTGGCTGCAGATCTTCCGGAATGGCAAGATCAGGATTGCTGGTAATCAGAATCGAAGGTATTTGGCTGTTCTTTCGTTTGTTGAGGCGCAGTGCAGCGATAAGAGTAAAGCCATTGAGATCCGTATTTTCACGAGAGCAGACCAAAACATCAAAATGCTCATGTAATAACCTTTCCATAGCGGTCATGCCGCTGGTGACGAACGAGCATTGTAAGCCGAGGGACTGGGAAACCTGTTGAACAATTTTGTGATAAAGTGAATCTGAAACTCCGACGCAGAGACATTTTTTGCTGTTTGCTAGTGATTTTTGACTGATGACTTCCAGTTTTGCTTCTATCGTTGTGATGTCGATAGATTCTTGTAGAATGCCTTCCGACGTATCGGTCAATAAATCGACATAAGCGAGTAAATGATTAATATGCGCAGAATTTGATGTGTCGGTATGATGAATATTATTGGTTAGGTAGTCTTCCATTTGGTGGCAGATACTACTGATAATAGTGAACCCAAAGGCACCGGCACTGCCTTTTATATTGTGTACCTGTCGGTATAATGCTTCAAAAGTACTTTGGTAGTCATTGCCTTTTTCCATCTCGAGTATGAGAGCTTCCATTTTACTCGTTTGGTTAGGAAAGGTAGTAATATAGGCGTCTTTTAGCTGGCTTAATAAATCTTCAGTCGACATGGTTTCAGTTAATCCTGTTATCCAATTTACTCGTTGATATTGTCATATCGACAGGGTGGCTGTAAGTGTTTAGGATTTTATTTAAATATTTTGGTAACTACTCAGCGTATTCATCTTTTGTCTCATATCAGTGTTGTATTCGTACTCAATCGGTTACATATTTCACTATGCGCCCTCTTTATGTGCGCGAAAACGCCTCGATCTGAAACAAAATCTAAACACACTGAACAGTTACATATTATTATGATGTATTATTAATGATGCAAGCTCGGTTTATTCGGTCTCTGGCTGAGATCAACGTCGCTCAATGGAGCGAGTTGGATGTGGGTGATTCTCCCTTTTTAAGTTATGAGTTTTTTAATGCATTAGAAGTACATGGCTGTGTCGGCGAAAAGTTAGGCTGGCTTCCGCATCATCTGGTAGTTGAAAGTAAAAACCAGTTAGTGGCTTTTATGCCACTTTATCTGAAAAGCGATTCCTATGGGGAACTCGTGTTTGACTGGTCCTGGGCGGATGCTTATCAGCGTGCTGGTATGCCTTATTATCCGAAACTGGTTTCAGCAATACCTTATACCCCGGTTAGCGGCAGCCGAATTTTCGTCAATAAAAGGTGCGACAGGCAGGACATTGTTGCGCTGGTACTGGCGACGATAAAAGACTTTATTGCGACGCATGAAGTCTCTACCTTTCATTGTTTGTTTCCCGCAGAGCAAGACATGCAGGCTTTTTCTGCCGGTGGATTTATGCGACGTTTAGGCTGCCAGTTTCACTGGACAAATGAGGCTTATGAGTCCTTTGAGCATTATCTTTCCTTCTTTGCCTCGCGCAAACGTAAGAACATCAAAAAAGAGCGGGCATCGGCGCTAGCGCAGGGGTTTCACTTTAGCATGCTGAGTGGCGATCAGATTGAGCCAGACATGTGGCCGGTTATTTTCGCCTTTTATGAAATCACCTTTCACAAGAAAGGTGGTTTACCGACCTTTACACTGGGCTTTTTTAAAGCGATGGGTGAAATTTTAGCGAAACAATTTCTCGTTAATCTGGTGTCTTATCAGGGAAAATATGTCGCCTGTGCGATATTCTATCGCGATAGCACGCATCTCTACGGGCGCCATTGGGGTTGTTTTGATGAATATCATAATTTGCACTTTGAGACCTGTTATTATCAGGGCTTAGATTATGCCATTGAAAACGGTTTAACTCAGTTTGAGCCCGGCGCTCAGGGCGAGCATAAAATCAGCCGTGGTTTTTTGCCTACACCCACCTGGTCTTCCCATTGGGTGAAAGATGCAAGATTTAACCAGATAATTGGTGAATTTGTGCAAAAAGAGGAAGATCATATGCGTGATTATATTGTGGAACTGCAAACTACTTCACCATTTAAGGTTTAATGAAATATGCACATTCGGTTTGGTTTGGTGTACACTGCAAATAGTGAAAACCGCTTTATTCCGGTACAATATTTGCCTTATTTTTGTTAAGATTAGTTAACAATAAACCACTATTCTGGGAGACCCAATTGTGACAACAACTGAAGCTACTGTTGAGCGCCGTTCTCAATCCCACCGTGCAATTCAGAAACTCGTTGATCACCGTACGCAAATGTTAGCGCTTTATGGCGAGCTAGCTGCGCATAGACCTTATGTCGGGGGTGATCAGAATGAGTACATCGTTAATTTACTTCAACGATTTTGCCAGTCTCTTATAGACTATACGGCTGACGCACACTTTAGGTTATATCGCTTCGTCGATAATAACAAAGAGCGCCGAGCATCCGTGGCGGATATTGCAGAGGTAGTTTATCCTTATATCGAAAGTTCAACTCAAACGATTTTGGATTTCAATGATAAATACGATTCTGATGAGCATTGTAAAGATTTAACGGCCCTTGAAAAGGATTTGTCGACGCTGGGTGAAACCCTGGCTGATAGAATTGAGCAAGAAGACCGGCTGGTCGATGTATTAAGCATCAATCGTCGTCAATCTTCTAAATAACTGTAACCTTCCAGGCCGGCTTGTAGCTCACTAAACAAGAGTGCACTTTTTTCTGGGCTCAGATCGCAATTATCAATTTTATGTTGGTAGTTGCGTAACAAGTCTTCCGCATTGAAATGCACATACGATAAAATTTCTTTTATCGTATCCCCTAATTCTGGTTCGTATAGATGATGCTTGCCGTCATGATCTATTTCGAGGTTTATCGAGTGGGTATCGCCAAGTAAATTATGCATGTCGCCGAGTATTTCCTGATAGGCGCCAACCAGGAAAATGCCGATCAGATAATCCTCACCTGCTGTTAATGGGTGCATGGGGATGGTGCTCTCCAGGCTATCACCATTCACGTAATGGTCAATCGCGCCATCGGAATCACAGGTTAAATCCTGGATAGTGACACGGCAAACGGGCGCTTGATTTAGTCGATGCAATGGCATGACCGGGAAAACTTGATCGATAGCCCAGACATCGGGTAATGATTGGAAAATTGAAAGATTGGCGAAATACTTATAAGCCAATTTGTCGTTCAATTCATCAATAATTTCACGCTGGGATTTGGATGCATTGGATAGTAGTGCAACCAATTGATGGCAAATGGCAAAATAAAGCTGCTCTGCCTGGGCGCGTTCTTGTAATGATAAAATGCCATGGGTATACATACTTTGTGCTTCCGCCAGCAAGTGTACTGCATCATGGTAGACCTCAAGTACAGCACGCTCAGAAATATTCTGCAATGTGTCCCATAAATTTTGAATAACCATTGGGCTATCGTTACTTGCAGCAATAATCTCTGATTGACCCTGCGGTACTTCGACATCAATAATATTAGTGATAAGGACCGCATGGTGGGCCGTCATGGCGCGGCCTGATTCAGTAATAATATCTGGGTGTTTGATCTTTTCTTCGGCACAAATTTGTGCAAACGCTTTTACTACGTCATTGGCGTATTCATGAATGGTGTAGTTCATCGAGCAATAGTTGCGCGAGCGTGAGCCTTCGTAATCGACCCCAAGCCCGCCGCCCACATCGACATGGCTAACATCAACGCCAAGCTTGCTTAGCTCGGAAAAATAGCGGGCAAATTCTTTAAAGCCGTTTTGTATATCCCGAATATTTGCCAGCTGTGAACCTAAATGGCAATGTAGCAGTTTGAGGCAATGCAGTGCGTTATGCTGACTGAGATGCTTAATCACCTCAAGGATTTGCTGCGCCGACAAGCCAAATTTAGACTTCTCGCCACCGGTGTTTTGCCATTTACCTTTGCCAATCGATGAGAGTCGGATTCTTATTCCTATCAGAGGACTGACTCCAAGATCTTTGGCTTCCCGTAAGATTAGTTGCAATTCAGAGAGTTTTTCAACGACGATAAATACCTTATGCCCCAGCAATTGTCCCATCAAAGCGAGGCGGATATATTCCCGATCCTTATAACCATTGCAGACGATAATTCCACCATCGGCATTTGCATGTGATAAAACCACCATCAGTTCCGGTTTGCTGCCTGCCTCCAGACCTACGCGCGATGTTTCGCCTGCCAGGATGTGCTCAACAACGGTGCGCTGTTGATTCACTTTGATCGGATAAACCGGAATATAATCGGCTTGATAAGCATGCGTTTCGATCGCCGTATCAAATGCATGGCACAGTTTTTCCACCCGATCACTTAATATATCGGTAATTCTCAGCAATACGGGCAAATTTAAGCCCATTTTCCTGATTTCTTGACTGATAGCAAACAAGTCAATAGGCTGCCCGGCGGATTTGCGCGGGGTGACCGTAACCTGGCCTTGTTGGTTTATGTCAAAATAATCATCACCCCAGTGCTTGATGTTGTATAAAGCACGAGCTTTTTGAATGCTCCATTCGGTCATAGAAAAAATCTGCTGAGAATTAATAGTGCGCAAAGTATAATGTGCGTCGGTGCTTTCGGCTACTGTAACTTTGTCATTCGTTGCAAATATGCCCGAAATCCTTAAGGAACGTGTAGATAGCTAGAAAATTTCATGCACGTTCCTAATATCAATGAATTGTTTTGGGAGTGAATATGGCTTTGGATAACACTTGGCTGACAGAAGCCAGTGAGGCAACAGGTTCGGCGTTTTCTTTAAAAATTAAACAAAAACTGCATGAAGAGCAATCTGCCTTTCAAAAAATAGAAATCTACGAAACCGAAACATTTGGCAACATGATGCTCATCGATGGATGCACCATGGTATCCACCCGGGATAATTTTATTTATCATGAAATGATGAGTCATCCGGTCATTTTTAGCCATCCAAATCCCAAGCGGGTTTTAATTATAGGTGGAGGGGACTGCGGGACGTTGCGCGAAGTTTTAAAGCACCCCGAGATTGAACTGGTTCATCAAATTGATATCGATGAGCGGGTGACACGTTTAGCCGAAATCTATTTTCCAGAGCTGTGTGAATCCAATAATGATGTACGTGCAGAGTTAATGTTTATCGATGGTATTCAATGGGTGAAAGACGCCGCGGCAAACAGTTATGACATTATTATTATAGATAGTACTGATCCGGTTGGACCCGCTGAGGGACTTTTTTCAAGAACATTCTATACGCAATGTCACCGCGTGCTGGGTGAAAATGGTTTATTGATTCAGCAAAGTGAATCACCACTGTTACATATGAAAATATTGCGCGAAATGCATCAGGAAATGAAAACAGCTAGTTTTATTGACAGCAAAACATTATTTTTCCCACAATGCATCTATCCATCAGGCTGGTGGTCAGCAACGATTGCGAGTAAAGATATTGTGCTTACCGGTTTTCGTGAAGATGCCGCGGAAAATAAAAGCTTCGGCACGCAGTATTACAACGCCGATATACATCGCGGGGCAATGGCTGAACCAGAGTTTTTTAAAAACCAGTTGAGTTCGATATAACTCACAACCGGCGTTCAAAGTTGCAATAGTGCCACCTTCCAGCACTCGTAGCGGCAAAGCCTTAGCGAGAGACGCTGTAAATATGTCCATGTAGGCTTGACGGCAGCATCCATGCTGCCAACACTCTCTATAAGGCTTTGCCACTACGAGCGCTGATTACGGGAAATAATTTGAACGCCAATTGTGAATGACAAATATATGTATGAATGAAAAATCTGATTACGGTGAGTCACAGAGAGTAAAGCCCTGTTCGAATTGCGGCATAGATATTACCTGTGGTGTTACCCAAGCAGGAGAATCCTGCTGGTGCATGGAATATCCCGCCTTCATGCCTTTAGAGTTACAGCAAGATTGTCTATGTGCTGATTGCCTTGCCAAGACTGTCAGTGGAAAAATAGATCAATTTATTGATTTAACGCCTCTCAAAGAAGTTCTTAACATTGCCAGTCACTATCGTGGAAATGAAGCGCTGATTAACAACATAGACTATACCATTGAAAATGGTAATTACGTTTTTAGTCGCTGGTATCACCTCAAGCGCGGTTCATGCTGCAGTAACAAATGCAGAAATTGCCCGTATACAAGTCAAACCTGAAGAGATAATATTTTTTTATCACGTTCCCTAACTTTTTCAGGATATTACTATGTTTCGTTGGTTTGAACAACGCATTTCACCTTTTAAGCCTTCACCAGCCACTCCACCACCGAACGAATTGCTTGGATTTTATTGGTATTTTATTCGCCAGTGCAAGTCGGTGATTTTTGCCGTATTGATCGTAGGCTTAGTGGTGGCACTGATTGAAGTTTTGTTGTTTGCCTTCTTAGGTGAGCTAGTCAATTTGATGACAGCAGCAGAAACACCCGCCTCTTTTTTTAGTGATCACGGCGAGCTATTATTATGGATGGCATTTGTGGCGCTTATTCTGCGGCCTATTGTATATGGAATTCAATTGCTGTTGGTTAATCACGCTATTTTGCCGAATTTCACCGCTTTGATTCGTTGGCAAACCCACAAACACGTATTGCATCAAAGTGTCTCGTTTTTTCATAATGACTTTGCCGGTCGTATTGCCAACAAAGTGATGCAAACTGCGCCGTCTTTGCGTGAATCAGTGATTCAAGTGATCGATACATTATGGTTCGTATCGATCTACGCCATATTGGCGTTAGGACTATTCGCACAAAGCGATTTTCGGCTAATGATACCGTTAATTTTATGGATGCTGACTTTCGTGCTCTTGCTTTGGTACTTCGTGCCACGTGTTAAAGAACGAGCCAAATTGTTATCCGAATCGCGGTCTTCATTGACAGGCCGAATTGTTGATAGTTATACCAATATCCTAACAGCGAAACTGTTCTCACATACCGATCGTGAAGAGTCTTATGCAGGCGAAGCCATTCGTGAATTAACCCAGCGATTTTTTCACCAAATGCGTCTTATCAGCACCCTGGAAACCTGTGTCATTTTTATCAATGGGAGTTTAATCGTTGCAACCTGTGGGCTGGGTATTTGGTTGTGGTCACAGGATGCCATTAGCTTGGGTGCCATCGCGTTGTCCACAGGTTTGGTGATACGCATTAATAATATGGCGCTATGGGTAATGTTTGTAGTGACGGGTATTTTTGAAAACCTCGGTGCTGTGCATGAGGGAATGGAAACCATTGCAAAGCCTCATACTGTGATTGACAGAACCGACGCGACCAAACTTAACGTTAATCAAGGTGAAATTTGCTTTAATAATGTTACATTTGCTTATGATGACGCGAATCCGGTCATTAAAGATCTGAATTTAAAGTTACATGCGGGAGAGAGGATTGGTATTGTTGGACCATCAGGCGCGGGTAAATCAACGTTAGTCAATTTATTGATGCGTTTTTACGATATTGAACATGGCGATATTACTATTGATGGCTATGATATTAGTACAGTCACCCAGCAAAGCTTGCGCGCTAATATCGGTGTCGTAACGCAGGATTCGTCATTGCTGCATCGATCAGCTAAAGATAATATTTTGTACGGTAGACCCGATGCAGATATAGACGTTGCCGTCGAAGCCGCGAAACGCGCACACGCCCATGAGTTTATTTTGGGCTTGCGCGATTTAGATGGACGCACCGGTTATGATGCTTATGTGGGAGAGCGTGGCGTTAAGCTTTCAGGTGGGCAACGGCAACGAATTACAATTGCTCGTGTTTTGGTAAAGGACGCACCGATTCTTGTGTTGGATGAAGCAACCTCCGCCTTGGATTCAGAAGTGGAAGCGGCAATACAGCAACAGCTCAATCATCTTATGCACGGCAAAACTGTTATCGCCATTGCACATCGCCTATCAACCATCGCCGCCATGGATCGCCTGGTAGTCATCGACCAAGGACGTATTGTTGGGCAAGGCAGTCACCGAGAGTTATTAGCAGAAAATGGTCTCTACACTAAACTTTGGCAACATCAATCTGGCGGTTTTCTCGGTGACATTTAGCCAGCTTTATTTGCGGGGAAAGGTTAGGGGTTTGCATGCGCTCATTCATGATGTGAAAAATGATTTTTTTATTCAGCGTTAAAATTCTGACTCGACAAGGCTTGTCGTGTCAGATCAAACCTTGATGTCTGAGTTCGGCTATTATGTGAAGCTTCACATGACGGCTAAAAGCGCGGACATTCACACGCCTAATAGCAAATGGCTACTTTGTCTATTTAGAAGTCATTCATATTTAATATATGAACATCAGGAGCGCACGAGAAGCAGATATTCGGTTTTAATTTTCAACGTGCATCTGCTGGATAGAATTTAAACACTAGATCAATATTTATAAATGGCAGCAAAGTCTATTGAACAGCCGCTAAAAAACGAGCGACTTGATCTGCATCAATTGACCGAAATTACGCTAAACGAAATCTTATTTGAATTTCAACTAACACCCTGGAGCAGACTTTGGTTAAATATACCTGACTTAGAAGAATATCGCGTTAGCTGCCCTTCGTTTTGTTTGAAATCCAATAATTAGAAACTGATAGCAGAAGTTCGATTAGGTATCTAGGTGTAATTTCGGAGCCGGGTAGTACCAGTTAGAGTATATTTATAAAGGCTTATTGACCTAATCCGTTAAAAGTAGTATATATGGCGTGTAATGACTTTATTGTCCGCAAATTTCAGAGAGGCTATGGCTATCAATTATATTGATTATCAATCGCTACCTAATAAAAATGAACGTCAAAAATCGTTTATTGCTGATTGTCGTGCCAAAAAATTAACTCAAAACCAATCTCTTGCAAAAGCAAGTATATTTAACCCTGAATCCTTTAAGAACGCTAAAATCAAAAATAATCCTAGTCTTTAGGCGGTCATACATTGATTGACTATGGTTGGGTTACGCCGTTTGATTTAAACCAAACACTTCTCCAAATTAAGAAAATCAATGCTGAAGCGGATCATAAAATTATCCTTGTAGGTGGTCAGGCCATATCTGCTTGGGTTTACATTTACAATATAGACTTACCTGAAATTAAAACCCCCGCTTTAACTCAAGATATCGACTTCATTGGAAATAAACAAGATGCTGAGTTATTAGCGGTAGCTTTAAATGGTAGTTTAGCCTTACCAAGTATGGATGACCACACACCAAATATTGCGGTTATTAGTTACACGGGTAGTGGGAATAAACTACTTCAAATAGACTTTCTTGCTGACTTGCTAGGAATTAAAGACAAAGACATTCAAAATTTAGCCCTTGAAGTAGAAACAGATGACTTTTCAGTTTACTTATTACACCCTTTGATTTGTCTACAAAGTAGGTTAGAGAACTTAAAAAGACTTACATCTAAAAGAACAACTAACGGTATCACTCAAGCACAAGTGGCCATTAAAATAGTCAATGCTTTTTTTGATAGATTATTATAGGAAGAGGACATTAAGCAGCTGACAAAAGCTGCTGGTAGAATCTTCCATCTAGCGGAGTCGCCTGCTGGTGTATATTGTTATTTTGAATTTAAAATTGATGTACTGCTTGTTTTTGACTTTAATTTTATCCCTCATCAGCTTTTCCGTGATAAAGAATTACCTAAACGACTAGAAGCTATTAAAATTAAAAGAAATGTTTATGCTAAAAGAAAAGGACTATAACTAGAAGTTTAATTTTTAGTTATTTTATAGCCCTCTTTCGAGGGCTTTTTACTTCTTATGTTTAGGGTGGCCTAATTTAACCTGTTTTAACTCTAAATAAATTTCATTCCTTTTAGTATCTGTTGCCCTTGCAAAAGCTTTAAACTCTATATGGTAAATTTTACTTTGATTTAGGATAGTCCCTTTTCAGTCAATGCTTGATGTCCCTATGTGTCAACCTAGTCCCAAATAGTCACTGTATGAGATAACATAGATTTCCACTGAATTTAAATGACCGCATCTGAGTTAATTGACAGAATTGGCAGAAATTTGACGGAAGGACTCTATGTTCGTAAAGCTGTACTTAAGACCTTCGTTTGCAATTATCGAAGGGCAATTAATAGCTGACGGTGTGAGTAGAGGCTAAGAAATAGAACGGCAACTTACGCGACACTGCTGCTGTTATCAATACTTTCCAGGAATGATAAATAAGCAACGGTCTATGACCAGAAGTATGAAATGTTAAACGGCTGGAATTGGCTATTAGCTGATGTCCAAAAAAAAATCGTATAGAGTAGTTTCAATTAATTGTTTCGGATCAAGCCGCTCTTTTTTTAACGTCTGCTGTTGAGCATTATGTGAAGCTTCACATAATGGTCAACAGCAGACGCCTAACAGCGTTGAGAATACTATTTCATACACATTCCTTAGCTCGCCAGCTTGGCGTTTCGGCCTAAAATATAAGCGATACCCAGTAATAAAATCGCGAGCAAGACTATCGGAATATTGGTGAATATCGCGTAAGGCGTTATCCCTTTCATGGGTTGAATGGAATCTGTTAACGCATGGGTTGCAAATTGTGGTGAACGAGAGATGATTTTACCTTTGTCATCAATAAAAGCGGAAATGCCGTTGTTGGTTGAGCGTACCAGGTAGCGGCCTGTTTCCAGTGAGCGCATTCGGGCGATTTCCAGATGTTGATGCGGGGCCAGTGAGTCACCAAACCAGGCGTCATTACTGGTGTTGATTAAAAACTTGGCTTCTGGCAATGCTTGCGACACCTCTTCACCGAATATGTCCTCATAACAAATAGAGATGCCAGCATCATATCCTGCGACATGTACCAATGGCTTGTCTTGTCGACCGGGTGAAAAGTTTGACATCGGAATGTCAAAGAAGTCGATAAACCCACCCAGATAATCTTTAAATGGTAAATATTCACCAAACGGAACCAGGTGCTTTTTTTCATAAAAATGTTCTTCCAGACCCAGGCTTATCATGGCGTTAAAATATTGATCATCACGCTTGTTGTAAAAGGGTATGCCCACCAGTAACTCCGAGCTATTCATTCGCGCTTCTTGCGCCATATTTTTCAAAAAAGCTCTCGATTGATGGTAAAACGCCGGTATCGCTGTTTCTGGCCAGATAATTAAATCACTGCTCCAGTTGTCTCGACTCATTCGGGTATACATATCGATGGTCGGTATACGTTGTTCTGGCAGCCATTTTTTGTCTTGCGCGATATTGCCTTGAACCATACTGATTGTGATGGGTTCACCGATTGGGTCGCTCCAGGCTGCGGCTTTGAGGGCTGCACCGATTCCCCATAAAGCAATGAAGCAAGGGAACGCAATTTTTAGCGCGGGTTTTCCTTGTAACAACAAGTAAACGATAAGGCCAGCTGACATCGCAGTGGCGTACGAAACAAAATACACGCCCAGTAAGGGTGCAAAACCACTGAGTGGCGTGTCTATTTGGCTGTAACCCAGAGATAACCAGGGAAAGCCGGTAAAAATCGTGCCTCTAATCCATTCAACCAGCATCCACATGGCAGGAATAATTAATAAATATTCCCGCGCAATTCTGTGTCCGCCACGTAATGTTAATTTACGCGCCATATAGCCGGTGAGTGCTGGGAACAAAGCGAGAAACATGACAAATAATGCCGTTAGAAAAACCGACAGTGGAATACCAATCCCGCCATATTGATTCATGCTGATATGAACCCATGAGGTGCCAACTCCAAACATGCCTAGGCCAAATAACCAGCCTCGGAAAAAAGCGCGGCCGGGAGTCACCTGGTGCCAACACAGCATAAGAAGAATCAGAGAAAACGGTGCGATCAACCAAATACTAAATGGGGCGAATGCCAGTGGCACAATGCTGCCGGCCACCAACGCCAATATATCACCGGGTGTTTTTTTGAGGTTATCGATTTTAATGTTCACTGTTTGTTGTCGTGGAATTCTCAGTTAATTGGTTTTTGATGGAGAGCTGTAATAGATGGAGACGTCGCTTATCAGCGCGCATGACCGTAAAATGGTAATCACCGATTGCGACAGTTTCGCCTCTCGAGGGTAAGTGGCCAAAGGCATTCATTACCAATCCGCCAATTGTGTCAAAATCTTCTTCACTCATGTCAGTTTCAAAGTATTGATTGAAATCCTCAATGGGAGTCAGTGCTTTTACTGAGTAGTGATCATTTGAATATTTCATGATGTAGGAATCTTCTTCTAAATCATATTCATCTTCGATTTCGCCGACAATTTGTTCCAACACGTCTTCGATAGTGACCAGCCCAGCGATGCCGCCATATTCATCGACCACAATCGCCATGTGATTTCGGGTAGAACGAAAATCTTTTAATAATACATTGAGTCTTTTGCTTTCAGGAATAAATACCGGGGTGCGCATGACATCGCGCATATCAAATCGCTCTCTGTCAGTTGAAGCAAAATAGGGGAGCAATTCCTTGGCGAGAAGAATCCCAACAACTTCGTCGCGGTTTTCACCGATGACTGGAAACCTGGAATGTTTGGACTCTAAAACGGTAGGTAGAAAGTCATCGGGAGACACTTCGCGTTCGATTACCGTCATTTGTGAGCGTGGAATCATGATGTCTCTAACATGCATCTCGGAGACTTGCATGACGCCTTCAATCATTGCGAGTGAGTCTGGATCCAGCAAGTTTCGTTGTTCTGAATCGCGCAATAGTTCGACAAGTGCTTTCCGATCCCGAGGCTCGCCGGTTAATGCTTGGCTGATTTTTTCAAACCACGATCGTGACTCAGAACCGTTACTACTTTGACCTTCTTTCATTTATTTTCCGTCATTAGATAGGGATTTTTATATCCTAATTTTTGCAAAATGAGAATTTCCTTATTTTCCATTTCGTCAGCTTCGTGTTCTTCTACATGATCATATCCTAGCAGGTGCAATGTGCCATGTACAACTATGTGCGCCCAGTGCGATACGTTGGATTTATTTTGCTCGCCAGCCTCTCGGTTAACAACTGGCGCGCAAATTACTATATCACCCAGCAGCGGTAAATCAATATCTTCGGGTAAATCAACGGCAAAGGATAGAACATTGGTTGGTTGGTTTTTGTTCCGATAGGTGTTGTTCAGCGTTTGCATTTCCGCTTCATCGGTGATGCGAATTGTCATCTCCATATTATCATCAAGTTCTTTCGCTGCTGTATTACACCATTCAAGCATGGCTTGTTGGGAGGGGATAAAATCTGCATATTCAGAAAATTGTTGTTGAAAATCGACCGCTATAGCCACAATTAATTTTTAGCCTCGTGTTTTTCATAGGCTCCAACAATGCGCTGTACTAGCGGGTGTCTTACGACATCTTTTTGATTGAAAAATGTA
This sequence comes from uncultured Ectothiorhodospiraceae bacterium, assembly GCA_945787125.1. GTDB lineage: Bacteria > Pseudomonadota > Gammaproteobacteria > S012-40 > S012-40 > CALZHW01. The sequence goes on along the minus strand of CALZHW010000006.1, from coordinate 10,401 downwards.
AAACTAACACCTTCTATATCATTGAGTATGTTGACTACGTGATGTAGGCCGGAGTGGGTTTTGCTGGGCAAGTCGGTTTGTGTCATGTCACCCGTGACGATAGCTTTAGATCCATAACCTAGGCGGGTGAGAAACATTTTCATCTGTTCTTTTGTGGTGTTTTGTGCTTCGTCTAAAATAACAAAGGCTTCGTTCAGTGTTCTACCGCGCATAAAAGCCAAGGGTGCCACTTCAATAATATTTTTTTCAATTAATTTGGCGACATAATCGAAACCCAGCATTTCATATAAAGCGTCATAGAGCGGGCGTAAATACGGGTCGATTTTTTGCGATAAATCACCGGGTAAAAAACCCAGATTCTCGCCGGCTTCAACGGCGGGTCTGGCAAGAATCAAACGGCGCACTTGATCTTCTTCCAGCGCTTTTACTGCCATCGCCACGGCTAGGTATGTCTTGCCGGTGCCCGCAGGGCCAATGCCAAAGTTGATGTCATGCGTTTGCATTTGATTGATATATTGAACCTGGTTGGCACCGCGCGCTTTGATGATTTTATTACGTAATTTTATTTTGATCAGTTCGGCGTTATTTTCAGGACTGCCTTGCAAAAGCGTTTCTACACCGGACTCTTGTAAAAATAATTGCAATTTTTGCGCTGAAATTTGTTGCTCAGCATCGTTATATAATGCTTTCAGTACCGCTTCAGCTTTTTGTACCGCAAACTGAGAACCAACCACTTGAAATTGTGTGCCACGGTGATTGATCACGACATTGAGGCGTTTCTCGATTTGCCCGAGATGTTCATCAAATTGTCCACTTAGATTAGCTAGTCGCTGATTGTCTTCAGGTTGTAACTGAAAAACGCTTGTGAAGGCGTCATTATCGTTTTCAGGTAAGGGGTAGGTTTCTGTCACGTATAATTTAAGCTCTGTTTGCGGTTAGATTGTGGGTATCGTTGTTTATCACGGTTCCTCTCAATGAATTTGGCAAAGCTTCGGTAATTAATACGTCAACAAATTGCCCTATCATGTCAGGTGTGCCGTCAATGTTAACTACGCGATTATTTTCAGTGCGCCCCGCGATTTGTTTGTCATCTTTTTTTGATAAGCGCTCAATCAGGATTTTTTGTTGTGTGCCAATCATGTTTTGACTGATTTCAAAAGCTTTTTGATTTATTCTTTGTTGTAAAATTGACAAACGTTCTTTCTTGGTGCTTAGGCTTACGTCATCAGGCATTGAGGCGGCGGGTGTACCCGGTCGGGTGCTGTAAATGAAGCTGAAAGAATGGTCAAAGCCAATGTCAGCAATGAGATTCATGGTGGCTTCAAAGTCAGCATCGGTCTCGCCGGGAAAGCCAATAATAAAATCCGAAGATAAACTTAAATCAGGGCGGGCCTCGCGCAGCCGACGGATTTTAGATTTGTATTCCAACGCGGTATGGCCACGTTTCATTAAGCTGAGTATTTTATCTGAACCACTTTGTACGGGCAGGTGCAAGTGGCTAACCAACTCGGGCACTTCGGCAAATGCTTGAATAAGACTGTCACTCATTTCAACCGGATGTGAGGTAGTAAAGCGGATACGCTCGATACCTTCAATTGCGGCAACATAGTGAATCAGCAAACCGAGGTCATTAATTTCGCCATCGTGGGTCAGACCGCGATAGGCGTTGACATTTTGCCCCAATAAATTCACTTCGCGCACACCTTGTTTTGCCAGTTGTGCAACTTCGTTTAACACATCATCGAACGGGCGACTGATTTCTTCGCCACGTGTATAAGGCACTACGCAAAAAGTGCAATATTTGCTGCAGCCTTCCATTATGGAAACAAATGCGCTGGGGCCGTCAGCTTTAGGTTCTGGCAAACGGTCAAATTTTTCAATTTCCGGAAAGGAGATATCCATCACGGGGATGTTTTTTTTCTGTACGGAGTCGAACATTTCAGGCAGGCGATGTAAGGTTTGCGGGCCGAAAACCATATCAACATAGGGTGCGCGCTCGCGAATTGCTGCGCCTTCCTGGCTTGCAACGCAGCCACCCACACCGATTACCAGCGCCGGATTTTTTGCTTTCAATTCCCGCCAGCGACCCAGCTCGGAGAAGACTTTTTCCTGGGCTTTTTCACGAATAGAGCAGGTATTTAGCAGCAGAACATCGGCTTCTTCCGGCGTTTGCACTCGCTGCATGGCATGTGAATCATGCAGAACATCTACCATTTTTGATGAGTCATACTCATTCATTTGGCAGCCGTGGGTTTTGATGTAGACTTTTTTACTCATATTTACCTGTTTTCGTGATAGTTTGGGGCGCATTAATTGCGCGATTTTACTTGATTTAAGCGTTGGGCGGAACTAAAAACATCAATAAATTGCGTTCCATAGCTGCTAGGAGCCTGTCCGAGAATGGAGAACCTACTGCGGATTGTTATTTTGACCATTTTTTCCGTTCATTTTCGTTGAATAGAATAACTATTCGCCTCAAATGAACGAAAAAACTGCTCTAAAATAACTTTCCCTCGCGACGGCTCCCATTCTCGGACAGGCTCCTAGCGTGGCGATGGTGTCGATGTATTGAGAGTTAATGATTAAATTTCCGCCAGCAAACACTGCATTAGCGAGATTGATTGCGCATAATAGCTGCCGCCAAATAGATTCAAATGATTGAGAACATGGTAAAGCTTATACAGATTTTTTCTGACGCTGTAACCATCATCCAGAGGGTACGCCGCGTGATAAGCGCGATAGAAGTCCGCCGGAAAACCGCCGAAAAGTTCAGTCATGGCCAAGTCCGTTTCCCGATCGCCGTAATATACGGCTGGGTCAAAAATCACCGGGCGGCCAGCGATGTCATAGGCATAATTGCCTGACCATAAATCACCGTGCAATAAACTGGGCTGAGGGTCGTAAGTCTCAAAAAACGATGCCAAATTATCGCAAATTTTACCCCCGAGTTTTTGCAGTTGGCCGCTGTGTCCTTGTTTTATCGCCAAGGTAATTTGAAATACCAATCGGTTTTGCCGATAAAAATCGAGCCAATTTTTACTGGGTTTGTTCATTTGCTCTGTCGAACCAATGGTATTGCTGCGATGCCAGCCGAATTGCGAATTTGTCACTTTATGTAAGGCGGCTAACTGCTGACCAAAATCCTCAGCAGAGCTTTGATTGCCATGGGTCAGTGACACATATTCCAACACGATAAAACTGATGCTGCCTTGCGCGCCGCAGCAAATCGGCTGTGGTACTTTAATCGCTTTTGCCGCAGAGAGTGTGTGCAAACCCTCGATTTCGGCAGCAAACATATCGATGTTTTTTGCGGTGTTTGTTTTTACGAAATATTGTTGCTTGCAGCCTTCAATCAGGTATGCCGAATTAATGCTGCCGCCGCTAACCGGCTGCGATTTCTCTACCTGAAAGCGTGTATTTTCTGCGTCGCTGATGGCTTGCTCAATGGGCTCCCAGTTCATCATTAATGGCTCATTTTCGGGAAAAAATTTCGTTGTCATAACAAGGAAAGAATGTAATCCCATTGAGGTTTTTCAACGGGCATAATCGATAAGCGATTACCTTTTCTAACCAGCGCCATCTCTTCCAGGGGTTGCTGTTCTTTCAGTTCTGCCAGGCTAATGGTGCGTTTAAGTTTTTTAACAAATTTAACATCAACCATGTACCAGCGAGGATTGTCTTCTTTGCTTTTTGGGTCATAATATTTTGCCTCAGGATCAAACGCGGTATGATCCAGATAGCCTGGTTTTTCGACTTGCATAATGCCCACTATGCCCGGCACATCACAATTGGAATGGTAAAAAAAGATCTGGTCACCTTTTTTCATTTGATCGCGCATCATATTGCGCGCCTGGTAATTTCTCACGCCATCCCAGGGTTCAATTTTTACGCGTTGAAGATCATCAATGCTAAAGGCATCGGGCTCTGATTTCATTAACCAATATTGCATTATTTTCTCACTACTTTAACCTAGATTCCGCAGTTGAACGTTAAACCTAGAATAATCAGTTGGCGCGAATTTTTAGTGCAAGATATTGAAGTGCATAGTGAATTCAAGAATTGCATGGTCACCTTATTGGTGATCTGCATATTTTTGAATTTGCTAGGTGCATCAAGAGCTTGTGCTAAAAATCGTGGTTCAAGTGATTAATCTAGGTTTATCGGTCAATATAATATTATGAATTTAATAAAAATATCAACTGCGCCGTAGTTTACCCTTTTGGTGAGTCACTGCAACCTGTATTGCACGCCCTCTTGCACTGCTTTGCTATATGAAATACTTCCCAAAGGGAACAGCCATTTGGGAAGTATTTCATATAGCAATTCAGCACAAAATGACGCACACTACAGGCCGCTCAACTACGGATATTAGGTTTAATTATTCGAGATTGCGTCACTATATAGTCCAAAGGCACATCCCACGGTTCGCTGGGTAAATGTTCGGCTTCTTGAAAATCATAGGCAATCCCAATGAGCTTGGGTTTGCGCCAGTTTGTCCTGCGTCTGAGGTAGGCAAATGTTTTATCATAAAAACCGCCGCCCATACCAAGGCGATTGCCATTTGCATCAAAGGCGACAAGGGGTAGTAGAACTAGGTCTAGCTGCTGGGGTTTTAGTTGGCGCCGAATGTGGCTGCTGGGTTCAGGGATGCCGTATCGATTCAGCGTGAATTGGCTATTTTTTGAAAAATGGCCAAAATGCATCAAACGTGTATTTTTGCCAAACAGCGCAGGTAAATAACTGTTTTTTTTTCTTTCCCAAAAAAAATCCACGACATAATCTAGTGGCAGTTCCCCATCGTTGGCAATATACGCACCGATTTTCTTGCAGGTCAAAAAGCCAGGCAGTCGGCGCAACTGGCGTAATACTTCAAGCCCAGCACTTTGGCGCTGAATGGCTGTCAGTTGGCGTCGTTGTGCTCTGATTTTTTGGCGAATGGATTTTTTGGTGATCAAAAACTTATCAACAAACGTTTTGATGGGATAGTGAATAAAGTAGGCGTTCTCCGCTCGTGCCGCTGATCTCGGTCCTCCTCGAACCCGACGGTTCAAGTGGAGACAATAACTGGCAAATCAGGCTTTCCGACTAGCGGACATGCACACATCACCAGGGGTTAGCCTCCAAGGCTGGTATTATCGGCTCAAGAAATTAATCAAGCATCACGAACACAGCAGAGAACACCTACATGTAGACTATATCGGTAATTGAGGGGTATCGTCCAGTGTTCTTGTGATTCTTTTTTGTAAATTCTGCAATCTTTCACGAACCTGTTTTTCATTATGATGGTCAGTGAACTTATGCTGGAGTAATTCATGGGAGATATTAAGTGCAGCAACCACTGAAATTCTTTCTGTGCCGATGATTTTGCCGGACTCTTTGACATCGCGCATTTTTTCATCGAGGTAACGCGCGGCCGCTAACAGCGCTTCTTTTTCGCTTTCCGGGCAAGATATTAGGTACTCTTTGCCCAATATTTCAACGCTGACAGGTGTGGGTTGATCCATTATGTTACAGCCTCTGTTTCCATACTCTTCAAGCGGGTTAGAATAGAGGTGACTTTTCTGCGAGCCAGCGCGTTTTTGTCTGAAAGCGCGTTGTGGGCTTCAAGTAATATGCTTTGTTTTGCACGAAGAGCGGTATTTTCGGCTTTTAGTTGCTCAACCAGGTGCAATAACGCGAGCAGGCTTTCTTCGAAATTATCAAACTCTTGAGCAACATAATTATCAGAATCGAATTTATTCATCCCATAACCCTTGATCCCACTGGATAAGATTTTGTTGCGCACTTAAATAAGACTTACATAAGGTTGACCGGGCGCAGATAGAGTAAATGCTAGCATGCTTTAAAGATAAGCAAAAGCGACTTTTTATATTGCTTTAAAGATAAGCGATGACTGCTAGAAATTATATGGAATTTGACATGAGAACAGGAGATTCTATTAAATAGGCCGGGAAAATGCTGCCAATCAGTGAATAATGCGGTTACAATTGTAGCGCTAAACATGCCGTTTTTTGGGCTTGAATTTAATCTACGCAACGGATCACATAACGTTGCTTTTTTAGGTTACCAAGCTATTTACTTGAGAGTTTTTAATGTCTAACGCAAAATTATCTTATGAGTTGGTTGAGAATGCATTGATGGATGCTGACGCAATTACTGATCCTTCGGAAGCCCACGGAACGCTGTGTGGAATGATTTGCGTGAGTGGCAAGATCACGCCGGAAAACTGGTTGTCGCATATCCTTGGTGACTACGATGCACAAGATTTAAACATAAAGTCAGCCATTAGTCTCTTGGCTGATGTGCATAATGAGGCGCTAAAAGATCTGACGGAACAAAACTACGAGCTCGACATCCTCATTCACGATGACGATACTCCACTGGATATTCGGATAGACGACTTGGGTCATTGGTGTCAAGGTTTCTTATATGGACTTAGCCTATCGGGTTTGAAAGACATCAAGAAGCTACCGCAGGATGCGAGCGAAGTATTGCAAGATATGATAGATATCAGTAAAGCTGGATATAATTCGGAAGATGATGAGAACGAAAACGAAGAAGCATTTGCCGAAATATTTGAATACATCCGCATCGGTGCTTATGTTGTCTATAATACGCTTAATGTTGATACGCCTTCAACGACATCAACCATTACATTTCATTAAAAAACGTGAATCAACGAGAATTTAAACAGCGCCAAAAAAAATTACTGCAGCAGCTGGGTAAAAATAGTGTAGCGATAGTCCCGACTGCCGCGGAGAAAATTCGCAATCGGGACGCTGAGTTTCCCTTTCGTGCCGATAGTGATTTTTATTACTTGACTGGTTTTAAAGAGCCGGAGGCGGTTGCCGTATTTATTCCTGGACGCAAGGCTGGAGAGTATGTGCTTTTTTGTCGCGAGCGTGATCCGTTAATGGAAACCTGGAATGGGCGACGAGCCGGTTTGGCCGGTGCGCTGCAGTTATACAATGCACAAGAAGCTTATCCGATTGATCAAATTGAGGAGATACTGCCGCAACTGCTGGAAAATCGCGAGCGTGTGTATTGTGCCATTGGTAATGATGAACACTTTGATAAACGACTGATGGGCTGGGTTAATAAAGTCAGGCAGAAAGCACGCACCGGCATTTTGGCGCCGCAGGAATTTTTGTCACTGGATAGTGTTCTGCATGAAATGCGTCTGCGCAAAAGCAAAGCAGAGATTGCACTGATGCGCAAAGCGGCCGACATTTCTTCTGCCGCACACATTAAAGCTATGCAGGCTTGTCGGCCAAGCATCAGTGAATATGTTGTTGAAGCGGAGCTGGTGCACACCTTTACTAAGTACGGTTGCCCCGCGGCTTATACGTCCATTGTTGGCGGCGGTGCGAATGCCTGCATTTTGCATTACACTGAAAATGATGCGCCACTGCAAGATGGTGATTTACTATTGATTGATGCAGGGGCAGAGCTCGACTGTTACGCTTCTGATATCACTCGAACGTTCCCAGTTAATGGCACATTTTCTCAAGCGCAAAAAATTATTTATGAAATTGTATTACGCGCCCAGCTGGCAGCGATAAAAGCCGTTAAGCCTGGCAATCACTGGAATCAACCGCATGAAGTAGCGGTTAAAGAATTGACGAAAGGTCTGCTGGAAAATAAGTTGTTACGTGGCGACCTGAAAACCAATATTAAAAATGAAAATTATCGAAAATATTACATGCATCGTACCGGGCACTGGCTGGGGTTGGATGTGCATGATGTCGGTGATTATAAAATCAATGGCAAGTGGCGTAAGCTGGAGCCGGGCATGGTATTGACTATTGAGCCCGGATTATATATTGCCGCCGAAACACCAGGCGCTAGTAAAAAATGGTGGAATATCGGTATCCGCATAGAAGACGATGTGCTCGTCACCGAAGATGGCTGTGATGTTTTGTCTAAGAAGGCCCCCAAGACTGTTGCAGAAATTGAAGCTATCATGGCCAAACCTCATGCGGCATGATTATGATGTAATTATTATTGGCGGAGGCATGGTGGGTGCGACCTTGGCGGTTGCACTGGCTAAGTTGCCTTTGCAAATCGCCGTCATTGAAGCATTTCCTTTCCGCTCCAACAATCAACCCAGTTATGACGCCAGAAGTGTTGCGCTCAATTATGGCAGCAAGAAAGTATTCAAGAGTTTAGCGGTTTGGTCTGAGCTGGAAGCAGCGGCAAGCCCGATTAAAAAAATTCATGTCTCAAGTCAAGGTCAATTTGGTGTAACCCGTTTAAATGCGCAAGACGAAGGGTTGGACGCGTTGGGTTATGTCATTGAAAATCGCGTGCTTGGCAACGTATTGTTAAAACAAATAGAACAGCATGATAATGTCACATTGATATGCCCGGCACAACTTACCGACTTATCATTTAATGAAGATCAAGCGCAAGTGAGAATTGTGCAGCAAGATAAATCGATACCACTTAATGCCCAATTGATTGTGGGTGCGGATGGAGAAAACTCCAAGGTTAGAGAATTGCTGGATATTAACGTTCATAAAAAAGACTATCAGCAAACCGCTATCGTCAGTAACGTAACACCGGGGAAGCCGCATGATAATATCGCCTATGAACGCTTCACACCAGAAGGTCCTATTGCCATTCTGCCCATGACAGAAAATCGTTGTTCGTTAGTTTTTACCGTTGCCAGTCAAGCCAGTGCTAGTATCATGGAGCTTGATGATAAAGATTTTTTAAATGAACTTGAAAAACGTTTTGGTTTTCGCACGGGCGGTTTTAGTAAAACGTCCAAACGTTTTTGCTACCCTTTATCACTGATGAAAATTGATAAACATTTCAAGCAGCGTGCTGTCATTATCGGCAATGCGGCTCATGCTCTGCATCCTATTGCGGGTCAAGGTTTTAATTTGGGTGTTCGTGATGTTGCCAGCTTGGTCGAGGTGATTGCCGATGCGCTTCGGCAGCAAAGTGATATTGGTTCGTCGGACGTATTAGCGTTATATGAGAAGGCGCGTAAAAAAGACCAGAACACTGTGGCTCGAATCACCGATGGTTTGGCGCAGGTGTTTTCCAATACCTTATTCCCGTTGACGAAACTTCGCAGCCGTGGATTATTGCTTGCCGATGTAATCCCACCCATCAAACATTCCATGGCACAACACGCCATGGGTTTGGCGGGTCGCTTGCCCCGAATAACGCGCGGCCTGCCGTTGTGAAAGATAGGCAATTTGATGTGATTATCCTTGGCGGCGGCATGGTCGGCGCGGCGCTAGCCTGTGCCCTGGCTGATTCAACGTTAAACATTGCCGTATTGGATCATCAAAAACCAAACATAACATGGCCGATTGACGGTTACGATATGCGGGTGAGTGCAATAACTTATGCTTCACAACAAATTCTGCAACACATTGGCGTTTGGCAAAAGATGCAAGAAAAACGTGTTACACCGTTTACCCGCATGCATGTTTGGGACTCAACCGGTAGTGGTGAAATTTTATTTGACGCTGAAGATATTGGCACTCCGCAGCTTGGCCACATTGTGGAAAATAGGGTAACGCTGGGTGCGTTATTTGATGTTCTCAATGCTCAGTCCAACATCACTTACCTGCAGCCCGCTATCGCTGAATCACTTTCGCAGATAGACGATGGTATATGCTTGATGCTTGCTGATGGTAGCAAATTATCGGCGCGCTTAATCGTGGGTGCTGATGGTGCTCGTTCCTGGTTGCGTAACCAGGCTGGTATCTCAGTCACCAGTCGTGATTACGAACAGAAGGGCGTTGTAACAACGGTCAAAACTCAAAACAGCCATGACAACACCGCGCGACAACGTTTTTTACCCACGGGACCAGTCGCATTTCTGCCTTTAGATAACGACTACTGCTCAATTGTTTGGTCGACCAGTCACGCCGAAGCTGATCGATTACTCAAGCTCTCAAATGAAGCCTTTATGAGTGAGCTGCAAGAAGCTATTGGTGAAACCGATATGGGTATTATTGAAAGCGCCGCAGCGAGGGCCGCTTTCCCTTTGAAAAAACAACACGCCGATAAATATTGCCAGCCGAACCTGGTGTTAGTTGGCGATGCCGCGCATACTATCCACCCGCTCGCCGGACAAGGTGTCAACTTAGGTTTGCTCGACATTGCCACCTTAGCTGAAGAGATGCTCTCAGCCATTGAAAAAGGCCGAGACTTTAATGGCTTCCAAGTGCTCAGGCGTTATGAAAGACGCCGTAAAGGTGACAACGCGATCATGATGTCAGCCATGGATGCCTTTCATTTATTATTTGCCAATAATAACCCGGCACTGTCAACGGTGCGCAATCTCGGTTTAAACATTACCAATCAACTCACCCCAATAAAATCCCGCCTCATCTCCCATGCCATGGGAATCAATCGAAAAATTCCGCTAGTGCATCA
>CALZHW010000005.1:7847-53846 GCA_945787125.1 uncultured Ectothiorhodospiraceae bacterium | reverse complement strand
ATATACAATACTGTACATGTATACAGTATTTCGTCAATCTTCTCCGATCCTAGATCGGCGAATCTAACTATAAGTAGACGACAGCTGTCGTAATTAAACACGACAAATTTGTCGTATTTCCCTCACTTATCTCAGTTAATATCTTTGCTCATTTTTTTCTTTCTGGCAAGCCTTAGATAAAATATATGTATTTCAATGTCTTATACGTCTTGTTTGAGTTGTTTTTTGACCTAAATGGATGGATTGTAAAACATACGGTAAATTACGACAAAGACTAGGAGAAATTTATTTGAAATTAGTTGTATTCATAATGTACTGCATAAAAAAATAATTATATTTAGTGGCCGAAGGATGAGAGTAGTGAATAACAGTCAAAATATACCGTTGCTGGATCAAGTCAGAATTGCTATTCGATTAAAACACTACAGTTTGCGTACTGAGGATGCTTACACTATGTGGGATGACGCTTCATTAATTTTCATAAAAAGCGGCATCCTTTGGGGATGAGGTCTACGGAGATCGTTGAGTTTCTTACACATCTTGCTATCGATAGGAATGTTGCACCTAATACTCAAAGCCAGGCGCTTAATGCGTTGATATTTCTCTACAAAGTACTAAAGAAACCGATTGAAGATATTGGTGGATTTGTTCGGCCTAAGAAAAAACAAAAGTTACCAGTTGTTTTAACACAGGCTGAGATCAGGGTGCTGCTGGATGGTTTGAATGGTATGTGTTGGCTTGGGGCATGTTTTATGTATGATGGAAAGGGGACGCTACCCTTTTCTATCTTATAGCAAACCATCAAGATCATTGCCCGTTGCAAACGGGCAATGATCAGTTATATTTTTTTAACCCGATGAGCGTAGTATAGTATTCTTACAGTTAACGACCCAATACGTCAGTACGTGTACTTTCTGCAATCGCAGCGGCTTCCGCAATCAATTCATCAGGCACATTTAATTCGGTTAAGGTTGCCGCCAAATTTTCCATGACCGCGTCAAAATGCTCATCACTAAGACCTTTTTGTACCAAGTTCGCGTGAGCTTCACGCATGTCGGCACCAGAATAATCATTTGGACCGCCAAACGCCAACGTTAAAAATGCTTTTTGTTTTTGCGCTTGCGCTTCCATATCAGTATCTTCAAAATATTTATTGATACGATCATCAGCTAATACTTTACGATAAAAAATATCCACTGCAGCATCTACTGCTGCTTCGCCACCGATACGCTCATAAAGCGATGCCAGGACTTCTGTTTTGACCACCGGCTGCTCGACAACAGAGCTTTCCGACTCAGCAACAGAAGTTGGCATTGGCTCAGGCTGTGGCTCTGGTGCAGACTGTGGTGCAGGTGCAGGTGCAGGATCAGATTTGGCAGCAGGCGTAGCTACGGTTGGTTCATTTTCACCACCAAATAATTTTTTCAAAAAGCTTAGCATTTTTCCATCTCCTAGTGTGTTTAAGTAATAATCTAAATCCTGCAAGTGCTGGCAAATACTCGGCGCCATCTAGTACCCGTAACGGCAACCCTTACCTCATGCTGTCAACACTCTCGATAAGACATTGCCCATATTGTTGAGTTAGTTTTCTGCTGAAAATATCGTCGGATAGCCACTATTTTTTTTGGCCGAATCTATCCGTCAGTGAATAGTAGAGTTGAGTAAAATAAAAAGCAACCTTATAGTAAAGCAATACAATCACAAATCGTCGTGTTGCAGGCAATTACCTTTATGATTGATGATTCGCAAAACTTCATTAATCACTTTAATTAAAATCAGTAAACTAATGTAATAATTCGCAATATCAATTATTGATTCACTCTTAACGAGCATATCTGTTTTGTCATTATCGTGTGCTGCCACGATCACCTGCCGACTCGCACACCATCACAATTCAACACTCACACCTAAGGAACGTGCACGGAATAATTTCCGCTTTTGGCGCTCTGATTTAGCTTCTCTTTGGACGTTCTGATTGAGAAAAAACGCAGCTCTAGCCGGGCTAAAGCGAGTATTTTTTGATTGAATAACGTTCAAAGAGGAGCTGAAGCAGAGATGCAAAAACCGGAAATTATTCCGTGCACGTTCCTAAGCATTAGCGCATTAAAATTTTCTTTAGCTCCGGAATACATGACCCACAATTAGTGCCTGCTTGCAGCTTTTCACCAATTTCTTGCACTGATTCGAGCGAGTGCTGCTGAATGGCTTGTTTAATCACATTTTCACCTACGGCAAAACAAGCGCAGACAATTTTGCCATTATCCACCTGTCCGCTCGGTGCCTTGCCGGTCAATAAAGCATTTCGCTCATCAGCACTAAGCTCAGTTTTTGCAAACAAACTTGCTAACCAATTTCTCGCGGGTAAATCGTGCGTAGGCGCAATAAAAATACAACTCTCCAATTGCTTGCCGACCAATCGAACACCTCTATAACGACGAGCAGAGACATCCAGATACTCTAGCCAATCCACATCATCGTCAGCACCACACATAAAACTGCGCGCCCAATCCGGCCAATCACCCGGCGCTTGCTCACCGGCAATTTCGTAACGAGAAAAATTATGACCAGTAGCTTTTACCCAATAACTCAGCGCCGATGGTTCAATTTGTCGGCGCGATAGCATAAAACCATGCCAGGCTGGCTCATAAGCCCTGACGGCTACTGGCGTATGTTTGAACTCAGGTTGACCTGAAACAGGATCAACGACAGGATTAACCATTGCATCAACCCGTGCGCAGGAAGCAAATTGTTCGTTCCAGTGGATCGGGATAAATATCGAGCCTTTTCGTTGCTCGCTACTTTCGCGCAGTCGGACGATAACTTCTCCCCAGCGACTGAACACTCTCACCAACGAACCATTAACTAGCCGTCGCGTATTGATATCCTGTGGATGCATTTCCGCAACGGGTTCTGGCGTATGCTCTGCTAAACGCGGGGTTTTTCCTGTGCGCGTCATAGTGTGCCATTGATCCCGCACTCGACCGGTGTTTAGCACAAAGGGAAACATTTCATCGACTGGATTTTTCGGCAAGCGCGGTATTACAGGAATAAAATTGGCCTTGCCACTGGCTGTATAGAATTTGCCATCAGCAAACAGGCGGGCTGTTCCTTTGGGTTTGGCCTGGGTAATTGGCCATTGCATAGGCACCAGCGCTTCGTACTCTTGAGCATTTATCTCGTTGTAAAAAGAGATATCGAAGTCCCGCGTATTATTATTTTTATGACCGGATAACGCTGCAAATTCTCTGAATATTTCATGGGCTGAGTGATAATTGAAACCATTATCAAACCCCATTGATTTTGCCACTTGTGAAATTATCCACCAATCAGCTTTAGCCTGCCCTGGCGGCGGTAAAAATTTTCTTTGGCGTGAGATACAACGCTCCGAACTGGTTACCGTGCCTTCTTTCTCTCCCCAGGTTAACGCAGGCAGCAACACATCGGCACACGCGGTTGTATCTGTCTTGCTGACACATTCTGACACTACAACAAATTTACATTTCTTTAAAGCTGCCTTAACCTTGTCTGCATCCGGCAAACTAACCACTGGATTGGTACATATTATCCAGACTGCTTTTACTTTGCCCTGCTCAATAGCATCAAACAACTCAACCGCTTTATAGCCCTCACTTTCTGCAATTAAAGGCGATTGCCAAAATTGCTGCACCAGCTCACGCTCGTCGGCTTTTTCTAAATCTATATGCGCAGTTAAAGTATTGGACAAGCCCCCTACTTCACGACCACCCATGGCGTTACATTGCCCGGTAAAAGAAAACGGGCCCATGCCTGCGCGACCAATACGGCCGGTGAACAAATGACAGTTAATAATGGAATTGACTTTGTCTGTGCCTGAGGAAGATTGATTGACGCCTTGTGAAAAAACGGTAACTACGCGTTCAGTCCGCGAGAACAATCGATAAAACCGGGCAACATCGTCTTCGACAAGTTCGCATTGCTCACTGACATTGGAAATAGCGTATTCATCTGCTCTAACAATTGCTAATAAATCATCCAGTCCTTGTGTGCATTGCTGGGTGAACAATTGATTTTGTTCATCGTCCGCATCCAGATATTTCAATAAGCCGTTAAACAAAATTGTGTCAGTACCGGGTTTTATCGGTAAAAACATATCAGCGATATCACACGTATTGGTTTCACGTGGGTCAATCACCACAACAAATAAATCCGGGTTTTCTTTTTTTGCTTGAACGATACGTTGAAACAATACCGGGTGACACCAGGCGGTGTTTGAGCCGACCAACACAATTAACTTAGCGCGTTCCAAGTCTTCATAACTACAAGGCACAGCGTCTTTACCAAACGCACGTTTATAACCGGCTACAGTAGATGACATACATAGTCGTGAATTAGTATCAATATTGGCCGTACCAATGTAGCCTTTCATGAACTTGTTTGCGACGTAATAGTCTTCGGTCAACAGCTGACCGGAGACATACAAGGCGACGGCGTCTTTCCCGTGCTCGGCAATAATTTGTTTGAAATTATCTGCCACCGTTTGTATGGCAGAATCCCAAGCCACTTCGCTGCCATTAACCACCGGCGCCAACAATCGGCCAGTTAAGTCCAGTGTTTCACCGAGTGACGCACCCTTTGAACATAAACGACCAAAGTTCGATGGGTGCTCGGCGTCACCGGTCACTTGCCATGTATTGTCGCTATCCTTATTCACCACAACACCGCAGCCAACACCGCAGTAAGGGCAAATAGTTTTTACCGAATTATCCATTCTCAGCGCCTAAAAAGTTGCGTAATGAAGACCCCAGGAGCCTGTCCTAGCTTGCGAGATAAAAGTCTTTAAATTTATTTTCATTGCCGCTATACCTTTAGAAAAATTTTCGCTCCATCCAACTTGATATCATACGTCCCAGCACAACCTTCGTCAGGCGCCAATACTGCCCCCGTGCCCAGTTCTATTCTCCAGTTATGCAACGGACAGGTGACCGTTTTGTCATGCACAATACCTTGTGATAAAGGGCCCTGCTTGTGTGGACAAGAATCTTTCAGCGCAAATATTTCGTCATTCATCGTTCGAAAAATTGCGATATCTCCGTCTTTGCTCTCAACCACCCGCGAACCTAATTTGGGAATATCTTCTAGTAACCCTACTTCAATCCAATCTGACATGTACTCAACCTATTTTTTTCAAAGGAATGAATTCCTGTTTTTTTGCGTTATCTTCAACCCGTTCCGCCCAAGGATCAATTTGTGCGTATTGTTGAGATTCGGTAAATCGCGCAGCAAGCTCTGCACGTTTTTTTGCATCTTCGACAATAATGTCCTTTACATAGGTTAAACCTACGCGCTCAATCCAGGGGGCGGTACGTTCGAGGTAGTGTGCATCTTCGCGATAAAGTTGAGTGAATGCGAGACAGTACTCAACAACCTCTTCATCCGTATTGACCTTACAGAGCAAGTCAGTCGCCCTCACCTTGATACCACCATTGCCACCAACATGTAATTCCCAGCCGGAGTCCACTGCTACGATACCAAAATCTTTAATCGTTGCTTCAGCGCAATTTCGCGGACAACCGGATACTGCCATTTTGAATTTATGCGGCATCCAGGAACCCCAAGTGAGCTTCTCTAATCTAACGCCCATGCCCATGGACATCTGAGTACCGAAGCGACAATGTTCCTTACCCACACAGGTTTTCACCGTCCGCAGTGACTTACCATAGGCGTGACCAGACACCATGCCTGCAGCGTTCAAATCTTTCCACATTTTGGGTAGGTCTTCTTTTTTAACACCCAGCAAATCGATTCGTTGACCACCGGTGACTTTAACCGTTGGCACTGCGTATTTGTCTGCCGCATCAGCGATTGCACGCAATTCATTCGGTGTAGTCAGACCACCCCACATACGTGGCACAACGGAGTATGTTCCGTCTTTTTGAATATTGGCATGCGCCCGTTCGTTAATGTAACGAGACTGTGGATCATCATGCGCTTCTGCGGGCCAGGTTGCGATGGCGTAATAATTTAATGCTGGTCGACAAGAAGCACAGCCATTTTCCGTGCGCCAATCAAGTTTTTTCATGGCATCCAAACCGTTGGTTATATGCAGTGTCCGAAAGGCTTCCCTGACTTCATCATGGGTATGATCGGTACATTTACATATCGGCTTGGCTTTTGTAGAAACTGAATAATCACCACCTAAAGTCGATGCAATTATTTGCTCTACCAGACCCGTGCAAGACCCACAGGAAGCGGACGCTTTGGTATGCATTCGCACATCATCAAGGGTGAACAAACCTTTTGCCGCTATTTCTTTAGTAATACAGCCTTTGGTCACACCGTTACAGCCACAAACCTCCATATCATCCGTCATGGCGGCAGCAGCGTTCTGTCCACCATGGCCGGAGTCACCGAGATGTGATTGGCCGAACATTAATGATTCACGGAGATCACTGACATCGGTTTCGTCTCGCAGCAATTTAAAGTACCAGGCACCATCCACTGTATCGCCGTACATCACTGCGCCATGAATTTTATTATCTTTCAATACCAATTTTTTATAGACACCGCGATTAACATCTTTCATGACAATTTCTTCGGTGGAGTCATCACCAATAAAATCACCCGCTGAAAATAAATCAATACCAGTGACTTTTAATTTGGTTGAAGTAACCGATCCTGAATAACGGCCGTAGCCCATCTTCACTAAATGGTTAGCACAGACTTTTGCCTGCTCAAATAACGGTGCAACCAAACCATAGGCTATACCACGATGCTGGACACACTCACCTACCGCATAAATTTTTGGGTCATAGGTTTGCAAGGTATCGTTTACCACGATGCCACGCTCGCAATGCAGACCAACTTTTTTTGCTAATTCGATATTGGGCCGGATACCCACCGCCATGACGACTAAATCAGTGACAATTTCGGTGCCATCTTTAAAGCGCACACCTTTGACTTTGTCTTCACCAATTATCGCTTCAGTTTGAGCGTTCATTAAAAAATGCAGACCGCGATCTTCCAACGACTTTTTCAACATGGCGCCTGCGGTGGCGTCCATTTGGCGCTCCATCAACACATCACCTAGATGTACAACGGTCACATTCATGCCACGCAGCATTAAACCATTCGCTGCTTCAAGTCCTAACAAACCACCGCCAATAACTACAGCATGTTTTTTCTTGGCTGCAGTCTCGAGCATGACATCAACATCATGAATATCTCTATATGCCATAACGCCAGGCAATTCACTGCCAGGTACTGGCACGATAAACGGGTTGGAGCCCGTTGCAAGCAACAAACGATCATAACTCTCTTCCGAGCCATCTTCGGCGATGACTTTTTGATTCTTACGATCGATATTGATTATTTTTTTGCCTTTATGGAAAGTGATGTTGTTTTCGGCATACCACTCATCCGTATTCAACATGATCTCGTCAATGGTTTTATCCCCCGCCAGAACGGGTGAAAGCAATATCCGGTTGTAGTTGCCATAAGGTTCAGCGCCATATACGGAGATGTCATACATGTCTTCATCGAGCTTCAATAACTCTTCAATGGTGCGCATTCCAGCCATTCCATTGCCAACCAACACTAGTTTTTCTTTCATTTACCGCCTCGCAATATTAAACTTTAGCCTAACTCTAATTCTATACTCTAATTTCATTTATAACTGCTAACTTTATGCCATATGAAGATTATACCGATAATTACTTACAATTCATTGTTTTAATTAGACTTAATATTTAGCACTATGAGCCAACAGCATTCACCTTAGCAAGCAAAATGCACCACACTTGTGCTATAAGAAAATTTAACGGCTACTAATGGCGCAAACCTCGCACCCACACCCTCTTTATCATTATGAGTAAAAAGCCTCTTTAATCGCGCTGCTATACGGTTAATCATCTGATTAATATGATTTTTGTAGAACGACTTTAACGCCCATTTTAACCCGTTGCAAAGAAAGTTTTAGCATTGAGAAATCTCGCATTTGCACGGTGCAATAAATCAAGATAATGCACTAACAATGAACATTAACAATGTTATCAATGATTACAAATCTCCTTAGTCATTGAATAATAAAGAGTTATTCACTTGGCATTTAAAATGCTTAGAGAGCTTTAAGGAATCTGGAGATTTGCATGTCTGAAAAACTCAATATATTAAACTTTAAAAAAGAAAATATTCAAATATTACACTACACCTGGTTTGCTTTCTTTATGACATTTGTCGTGTGGCTGGGACTGGGCCCGTTAATGCCTTTTATTAAAGAAGCCCTGGATCTCACTGACCAGCAAGCGAAGGTATTGTTAATTCTCAATGTTGCTATGACCATTCCTGCACGTATTGTGGTCGGCATGTTAGTTGATAAATACGGCCCGCGCATCATGTATACGGGCATCCTGGTAATCGGTGGTTTCATAAGCATTGCTTTCGCCTGGGCTGAAAGTTATGAAGAACTTGCCTTGCTGCGATTTCTGTCAGGATTTATCGGTGCTGGATTTGTCGTCGGCATTCGCATGATCGGCGAATGGTTTCCCGCAAGACAAACTGGGCTGGCACAAGGCATTTATGGTGGCTGGGGCAATTTTGGCTCAGCAGGCGCCGCCATGACATTACCCTTCATTGCCGCCAACTACGGTGGTGACGAAGGCTGGCGATATGCGTTAACTGTGGCCAGCATAGCCGCAATACTTTATGGCATTCTTTACTTCTTCAAAGTCTCCAATACACCCAAAGGGTCAACCTATTTTAAACCTAAAAAAATAGGCGCCATGGAAGTTACCAGCGGCGGTGACTTGATACTTTATATGCTAATGAACATCCCCCTACTGTTAGCTTTGGCGCTGCTAGCCTGGAAACTATCACCCGCGCAAATGGGAATGATTGATCAATCGATAACTTATCTCATCTATGCATCGCTGTTCGTCATTTATTTAGTGCAAATTTGGAAAATCTGGCAGGTTAACAAACATATTTTGAAAAAACCCGTACCCGAAATGATGCGCTATAAATTCAAACAGGTGGCTATTCTGGACTGGGCCTATCTGGTAACGTTTGGCACTGAACTGGCCGTGGTTTCCATGCTCGCCATGTTTTATGTTTCCTGGTTTGACATCCCTAAAGTCACCGCTGCATTACTCGCCGGCATCTATCCGTTTATAAACTTGATTGCTCGTCCCGGTGGCGGCTGGGTTAGCGACTTGATTGGCCGCAAACTCACATTGATGATAGTCTTTGCTGGCATTACGGCGGGTTTTGTAATCCTCGGTTTTGTGGATCAGTCCTGGCCAGTTTGGCTCGTGGTAAGCATCACCATATTTGCCGGAATTTTTTCTAAAGCCGGTTCAGGCGCAGTTTATGCTATGGTGCCATTGGTTCAACGCCGCATGACCGGACAAATCGCCGGCATGGCCGGTGCCTTTGGCAATGTCGGTGCTGTCATGTTTTTAACCGTTAACTCGTTAGTCGATTATGATCAGTTCTTTTTATTCATTGGCATTATTGCGGCACTGGTTTTAGTGTTGATCATCTTCTTTCTCGAAGAACCAAAAGGCCAAATCGCTGAAACCTTGCCAGATGGTACTGTACAAATGATTGACGTAAAGTAAGCATCATCGACACTCATTTGAGATAACTAATGACTAAATCACTTTCAATCATTGCTGGCCAATATAGCCAAAAAGGCACCAAGGAACGCAATGAAGATGCTTGCGCCATTCGCGTTCCTGCTGAACCACTACTAACCACTAAAGGCATTGTCGTCGCAATTGCCGACGGCGTGAGCAGTAGTCTTGCAGCGCGTGAGGCCAGTGAAACATGTGTTAAAAGCCTGGTTAACGATTATTACAGCACCCCTGAATCCTGGACGGTGAAAACCTCCTGCCAAAAAGTACTGGGTGCGATTAATCGCTGGTTATTCGGTCAAAGCCAAAACCTGCATCATCACGCCGGTCTCGGTATGCTGACGACACTCAGCGCCATCGTCTTAAAATCCTCCACCGGGCATATCTTTCACGTCGGCGACTCGCGCGTCTATCGCTTGCGAGGCAACGATTTTGAAAGACTAACGCGCGATCACCATCGCTGGGGCGATCATGAAAAGGCCTTCCTTAGTCGCGCCATGGGCGCTGATCTCAATGTAGAAATTGACTACCGCAGCATCGACCTGGAACCCAATGACATATTTGTGCTGACCACCGATGGAGTGCATGAATTTGTACGCACGCAAGACCTAATAGATATTATAAAAAAACACTACCAAAATCCTGAAAAAGCAAGCCGCGAAATTATCACCAAAGCGCTCGAAAATGGCAGCAATGACAATGTTACCTGCCAAGTGTGCCGTATCGAAAATTTACCTCACCTTGATCAGGAAACTTTCTATAAACAGTTAACAGAGCTACCTTTTCCTCCGCCCCTGGAAGTCGGCATGATTCTCGATGGTTATAAAATTCTACGAGAAATACACGCTTCAAAACGAACCCAGGTTTATCTTGCGCTTGATATTGAAAATGACAACAAGGTTATACTAAAAACCCCTTCGGTAAATTTTGAAGACGATCCCACTTATATCGATGGCTTCGTAAGCGAAGAGTGGGCAGGCAGAAGAGTTAATAATCCTCACGTACTTAAAGTCCTCAAGCGAAAAAATCAACGCAAATTTTTGTATTATGTCACTGAGTACATTGATGGCATCACCTTGCGCCAATGGATGACAGATAATCCAAACGCTTCAATAAGCGAGACACGAGAAATCATTCAGCAAGTCGTTACCGGCTTAAGAGCCTTTCAACGACAAGAAATGATTCATCAAGATTTAAAGCCTGAAAATATCATGATTGACAAACAAGGCACTGTAAAAATCATTGATTTCGGTTCAACCAAAATCGCTGGCATTCAGGAAATCAACAAACCCATTGCACAAAATGAATTACTCGGAACGTTGAACTACGCTGCACCGGAATACTTTCAAGGCTATGCTGGCACCCATCAGTCAGACATATACTCCATCGGAGTGATGGCATATGAAATGCTTAGTGGCCAATTGCCGTACGGTAGCGCGCTTTCAACGAACACCTTGAAGCGCGTTAAATACATTCCGATAAATCGAATCAATGATCAAATTCCCGCATGGATTGATGCGGCACTTGAAAAAGGTGTACGGCTTAATCCACAACGCCGTTATCAAGCGCTCTCCGAGTTCATGTTAGATATTTCAACCCCTAATAAAGACCTCAGTAAAACACACTCAGAGCCTTTGCTGGATAAGAACCCTATTGGTTTTTGGAAAGCAATTTCAATTCTATTGCTCATCACCAATATTGCATTGATTTACGCCCTAAACCGTCAAATATTCTGAATCGGTAAAATCACTTATGCCATTACCACACATTTCAACCGATTATTTTGCGTGAATATACAAATTTTGTTAAATACGCACATATAATATGGCAACTTCATCAGACTCGTATCTATAATGCATGTAAGGCGCATGAAATTTATTGACGATTTAATTAAATCGTCAATTTTCCGCGGTATCTTGAAATGACAATCCACTAACTACAGCTCTGTCCATTCGACTATATTTTTTATAGTAAAATTAGACTTTTACAGGTTAGTATGATAAAACTTGCAAAATTAGCAACGGAATGCGGAGCGAGAAAAATGGCGGTAAACAAATGCAACTAACACGCTACACAGACTACTCTCTTAGAGTCTTGGTCTATCTCAGCATCAATCAGGGAAAATCAGCAACAATTTCAGAAATAGCTGATTTTTACAAGATCTCACGTAATCATCTTGTAAAAGTTGTGCATAATTTATCCCTCAAAAAATATATCAACTCCAGTCGCGGTAAAGGCGGAGGCTTGAGGCTTGCTCACACACCCAATGAAATCATTGTCGGCGCTGTCGTTCGCGATACCGAACCCAACTTCAATGTTGCTGAATGTTTTACTGAGGTGCACGACAACTGTTCGATTGAAACAATATGTCAGCTAAAGAACATACTGCATATAGCGACTGAAAACTTTTTAAGCACACTCGATGGCTACACGGTTGCTGACATAATTGCTGATAGCGCAAACGAAGAATCAATTATTGATTTGCATCCCAGTATTAAACGCTTATTAGAAGAAAATACTGAAAAGTCTACAGGATGACATGATTGAACAGCGTTGCCACTAGCTGCGAAACAGCTGGCAGGTAACTCACAGCCCTCAGTTAACGGAAGTTAGCACAAAACTATCCTTGTGGTTTAGGCGGCACCCATGCCGCCAACATTTTCTCTAAGGTTTTATCACTGGCCTGGAACGCCGATTGTGAGAGATGAAAAAATAAAACCTACTTCAATACATACTGCGCAAGCAAAAATTTTGCACAGACGTATTGAGCCATTTAACAATTAATGATGCCGGTAATGTCTCACTCGACTGGTCACCAATAACTCCAAATTGATTTTAGGCAGCACAGTTTCGTTGCTTGCCAGGGTGCTTACGCCAAATTGCAGATTATTCACTATTTTGACATATTTATTGGTTGCGGTAATGCTCGCCGTAACAGCCACCGAAGTCGAGAAGGAAGGCGAGCTATTTTGATTAACCCAAACGCCGATACACCCCCCCTGCTTCACTGACTTACGCCATTGCGCCAGGAATCGATTAGGCACCTTGCCTGACCAGTGTATGACAATGCCACTTTTACCATTTTTCAACGTTTCGTTCATGATAGTGGTATCTTGATCACGGCCTTTCGGATGAATGAGCAATACGCGAGACATATCAATCCCATACAGTGCAAAAAGTTTTTCATCCAGATTAGGTGGGGGTGAAATTAATGTCACCCATCGATCTTGCTCACAGAGCCTCGATATCACTGGCAGTAATGCGTATATTGAATTCAAAGAATCCTGACAAACGATCTCTGTCAATTCATTGATTGGCAGCTCGTCAATGTTAAATGCTAACGCTGCAGCGCTAAAATCCGACTTGTTTTCCGCGGTATGATCACACAAGCTCTCAGCATCAAAAAATGCAAACGATTCCTGCAAAACACCGCTCAACTCCATCTCAACTTCTTTTCTCATGATACACCTCCGTTTCGTATGACTCCAACTGCTAAACCTTCGATGCTTAATGGTTCGATCTTCGTATCAACGACAATCGTTTCGAATTCTGGATTTTCCGGATGTAAATAAACTTTGCGACCTTTCTTCTCGTAGCGTTTCACCGTCACTTCATCGGTGAGCCGAGCGACGACAATTTGCCCTTTTCTTACCGTCTCCGTCGAATGCACAGCGAGCAAATCATCATCAAATATTCCAGCATCACGCATACTCATACCACGTACGCGGAGAAAATAATCGGCCGCAGGTGTGAAAAAATCAGGATCAATGGCGATGCGTGATTCAACCAGCTCTTGCGCCAATATCGGCTGTCCAGCAGCCACTCGACCGATGACGGGAATACCTTCATCTTCCACAAAGCTGGTAACCTGAATACCACGTGAGGAGCCAGGGAAAATAGTGATGTAACCTTTGCGCTCAAGCGCACGCAGATGGTCTTCCGCGGCGTTGGCAGAACGGAATCCAAATACTTCCGCAATTTCAGCGCGGGTCGGAGGGAAACCGGTTTCTTTTATACTTGCTTTTATGACGTCTAATATTTCAGCTTGACGAGAAGTTAACTTATCTAACATGTTCCGACCCTGTTTTAATAATCAGTACTGATAATATATACAGTAAAAAAACAGAAATCAAATTTTTTTATTGACGGGGGTTTCTAGATTTAGATGACACGTACGCGTCACGGCGCTTTTTTTATTGAATTGATTATTTATTCCTCAAGTTTCGGAGTTCAAAGTTGCAATAGTGCCACCTTCCAGCGCCCGTAGCGGCAAAACCTTAACGAGAGACGTCGTGAATACATCCCTGTAGACTTGGCCGCAGCATCCATGCTGCCAACACTCTCGTTAAGGTTTTGCCGCTACGGGCGCTGATTATGGGCAATATATCTGAACTCCGATTGTGCGTTATTCTTGAGTCGCCGTGCGCTACTACAGCCGAATAGAAAAACTCAAAACGGTTAATTTTCCACCGTCAATCTGCCAACTTAGGTCGTAATCATACAATTGTGTATAAAATATCGACTTTTCAACGGTCTCGGCATAAAAAGCCGGGCGTGCATCATAGGATAACAACTGATCAATCAACAATAACAGGTTCTGCCCAAGCGCTTGTGATGCGGCCGAAATTTGCGCTTGAGCCATCGGCATATATTCCACCGAATAAATCGGTTGTGGTGCAGTGCTAGCAAAATCTGCTTTTGCCTGAGGTATGCTGTCGGCGTAAGGGATGTAAGGTTTAATATCAAGCACGGGAGTTTGATCTAAAAAATCAATGCCCTTCAAGTGCAATATAATATGCTTGCCGACTCGTTCAATATCTTCCAAAAGCACGACTGATTGGCCGATAGGGTTTGGTCGAAAATTTGAGCGAGTTGCAAAGACTCCTCGTTTTTCTTTACCACCCAAGCGCGGTGGCCGCACTGTGGTTTTTTTATTTTTGCGGATACTTTGATGGAAGACAAACAGAATCCAGAGATGGGAAAAATTCTCAATGCCGCGCAGGGTTTCATCTTGACTATATTCGGTCAATAAAACGAGCTTTGCGCGGGCTTCTGGCACTAACCCAGGTTGTCGTGGGATGGTAAATTTTTGTTTAAAACAGGAATGAATATGGCCGATGGTTGAAAATTCGAACGTACTAAAATCATTCATTGCTTAACGCCGGGCCTTAAAAAAACCTTTCAATAACTCACTGCATTGCTCCGCCAGCACCCCACCCTGAACGTCAACTTTATGATTTAACTGGTCAGTACCTAACACAGAAAAAACACTGCCCGCAGCACCGGCTTTGGGATCATGCGCACCAAATACCACCCGCTGGATACGGGCATGAATGATTGCGCCAGCACACATAACGCAAGGTTCAAGCGTTACATATAAGGTGTGATCACCAACAATACGATAATTTTGCAATTTTTGGGCAGCAGCGCGCAGTGCGAGAATTTCAGCATGTGCAGTTGGGTCATTATGCTGAATTGGCTGGTTACTGGCTTCAGCGATGATTTGGTCATTATTGACAATCACCGCACCGACCGGTACCTCACCTTGCAATGCCGCCTGTTTTGCCAGCGTGATAGCGTAGTGCATCCAATGCTCATCCGCTTCAGCCGACACACTTACTCCCATTCGATGGTGGCGGGTGGCTTACCAGAAATATCGTAAGTCACACGTGAAATACCTTCGATTTCATTAATAATTCGGCGTGATACCAAGTCTAGGAAATCATACGGCAAACGCGCCCAAACGGCGGTCATAAAATCGATGGTCTCTACCGCTCGCAAAGCAATGACATAATCGTAACGCCGACCATCACCCATAACACCCACCGATTTTACCGGCAAAAATACCGAAAACGCCTGGCTGGTTTTGTCATACAAATCATGCGCACGAAGTTCTTGAATAAATATATCATCCGCCAAGCGTAACAAATCAGCGAATTCTTTTTTCACTTCACCCAAAATACGCACACCTAAACCCGGACCAGGGAAAGGATGACGATAAACCATATCATACGGTAAACCTAACTCGACCCCGAGCTTGCGAACTTCATCTTTAAATAACTCCCGCAAGGGTTCAACCAGCTTGAGCTGCATATAATCTGGCAAACCACCGACATTATGATGTGACTTTATCACATGTGCTTTACCATTTTTCGTACCAGCGGATTCAATCACATCAGGATATATCGTGCCTTGCGCCAGCCATTTTGCATTAACGAGTTTATTGGCTTGTTCTTCAAAAATATCAATGAATAAATTACCAATGATTTTACGCTTTTTCTCAGGATCAACTTCACCTTGCAATGCCTCAAGAAAACGCGATTCAGCATCCACCCGAATCACTTTCACGCCCATATGCTTGGCAAACGTTGCCATCACTTGGTCACCCTCATGCAAACGCAACAAACCGTTATCGACAAATACACACGTGAGTTTATCACCGATTGCGCGATGCAATAGCGCGGCGACTACGGAGGAATCTACCCCACCTGACAAGCCCAGTATGACTTCGTCATTGCCTACTTGCTGATGCACCAGTTCAATCGAATTCTCAATAATGTTACCGGCGGTCCATAGGGCGGAACAGCCGCAGATATCCAAAGCAAAGCGCTGTAATATTCGACCACCCTGGCGTGTATGGGTAACTTCCGGATGAAACTGCACGCCATAAAAATGTTTTTCTTCATTAGCCATGCCGGCCATGGGGGCAGAGTCTGTGCTGGCCATTAATTTAAAACCTGGCGGCAGTTCTGTGACCTTGTCGCCATGACTCATCCACACATCCAACATGCCATAACCTTCTTCGGTGGTATGGTCTTCAATGTCTCGAAGCAATTCAGTGTGGCCGCGAGCACGCACTTGGGCATAACCAAATTCGCGCTTATTTGAGCTTTCGACTTTACCGCCAAGCTGCGTGGCCATCGTTTGCATGCCGTAACAAATACCGAGTACGGGTACACCAAGTTCAAACACACATTGCGCGGCGACGGGCGCTTGCTCAGCGATTACTGACTCAGGGCCACCAGAAAGAATAATGCCTTTAGCGGCAAATTCTTTAAGTGCGGTTTCTGCCATATCCCAAGGATGAATTTCGCAGTAAATACCTATTTCACGAATTCTCCGCGCAATAAGTTGAGTGTATTGTGAACCAAAATCTAAAATTAGAATTCGATGGGCATGGATATCTTGCTGCATAATTTCACCACAGTGTTAAAACACCGGCAATACACTGTATTCCGGCGTCAGTAAAATAGGAATTAAAAAACAGAGAAGGAGTCACTGCTTCTCCTGGGAAAACTCAGTTTTGAGCCACTGATTTTCACAGGCTAATTATCACCTAGATCCTGTCCGAGAATGGAAGTCGTTACGAGGGAAAACCGTTTTAGTGCAGATTTTTCGATCGTTTGAAGTTAATAGCCGTAGCTATTCGCTGAAAAGGATCGGAAAATGTGTGCAAAACGGGTTTTCCGCAGTAGGCTTTCCATTCTCGGACAGGCTCCTAGGTATCAGTCAATTCGATAATTCGGCGCTTCTTTAGTGATGGCAACATCGTGCACATGACTTTCACGAACACCTGAAGTCGTCACGCGAACAAAGCTAGGTTTAGTTCGCATCTCATCAATGTTGGCACAGCCGGTGTAACCCATGCTTGCCCGCAAACCACCCAACATTTGATGAATAATACTAATCATTGTACCTTTATAGGGTACTCGGCCTTCTATGCCTTCTGGCACCAGTTTTTCAACATCAGAAGCGTCTTGAAAATACCGATCACTGGAGCCTTGCGTTTGTGACATCGCTCCCAGTGAACCCATGCCGCGATAGCTTTTGTAAGAACGACCTTGATATAACTCAACCTCGCCTGGCGCTTCTTCAGTTCCCGCAAACATGGAGCCAACCATAACGCTGTAAGCACCAGCAGCAACGGCTTTTGCCATATCGCCGGAAAAGCGGATACCGCCATCGGCGATTACTGGAATACCAGTGCCTTTTAAGGCTTCAGCCACATTCGCCACTGCGCTGATTTGCGGCACACCAACGCCGCTAATAATACGCGTGGTGCAAATAGAACCTGGCCCAATACCGACTTTCACCGCATCAGCACCGGCCGCCATTAATGCCTCTGCGGCAGATTTTGTCGCGATATTACCACCGATAACTTGCAAATCCGGAAAGTTTTTCTTTACCCAACTCACCCGATCCAAAACACCTTGCGAGTGACCATGCGCAGTATCCACCACAATAACATCCACCCCAGCCGCGACCAAAGCAGTGACTCGCTCTGGAGTATCTCCGCCCGTGCCGACTGCTGCACCTACCCGTAGGCGACCTTGCTCATCTTTACAAGCATCAGGAAAGTCGGTGGATTTTTGAATATCTTTTACCGTAATCATGCCGCGTAATTGAAAAGCATCATTGATGACCAAAACCTTTTCGATACGATGTTTGTGCAACAGCCCCAATACTTCGTCTTTACTCGCGCCCTCTCGGACGGTGACCAAGCGATCTTTCTTGGTCATAATTTCTGAAACAGGATTATTCAACTGCGTTTCAAAACGTAAATCCCGACTGGTCACGATACCGACTAATGCATCACCATCCACCACGGGCACGCCGGATATATTATTCGCGCGAGTAATCTCCATCACCTCACGAATACTTGTTTTTGGCGAAACCGTAATCGGCTCTTTGATCACCCCGCTTTCAAACTTTTTAACATTTCTAACATGCGCTGCCTGTTGATCCAGCGTCATATTTTTATGAATAAAGCCAATTCCACCTTCCTGCGCCAGTGCAATAGCCAACCGAGATTCGGTCACCGTATCCATAGCTGCTGACACCATGGGAATGTTCAGCTCAATTTCACGAGTAAGCTTGGTTTTCAGGCTAACTTCTTTCGGCATAACCGTCGAATGCGCCGGTAATAATAAAACATCGTCAAAAGTGAGTGCTTCGTATTCAATTCGCAACATACAATAAACCTGAAGTGGGTAAATTAAACCGCTAATTATAGCGCAAATAAATTACAACAGTAAATTCTTATATATAACCCTCATATCGCCCAGTTAATGCAGTAAAATGCACCGATTCACCTTGCTGAGCGTGGACATCGCCTTAAATATAGGCGAATATAGCCCTTAAAAGTAGCGAGTTCACCTGCCCTATTACCCAGCTTAATCAGCTGACTAAACAGACTTAAATTTACTGACAATAATCAACAACAACTCAAGGAATACATCGATGAAGAAACTGACGACTTTGACTGCGGCACTTATGTTGGCTGCGGCGCTTATGATAGCAGGTTGCGCGTCACTTTCTAGACCCAGCATTAAGGATCCAATGGACACCCAACGCCTGATTGACGCAGCGGCTAGCTCAATCAAAAAAGCCGCTTCAGTAGGCGGAGAATGGCTCGATTCCTCCAACTATTTGCGACAAGCGGAAGCCGCCTTGAAAGCCGGTAACATAACAGCAGCAGCACGGCTGGCGAATAAAGCAAAAGCAGAAGGTGACATGAGCTACGAACAAGCGCAAAGCCAAAAAAAGGCTGGCCCCTGGCTGTTTTAGTTACTCAAGGTTCGGAGTTCAAAGTTGCATAAGTGCCACCTTCCAGCACTCGTAGCGGCAAAACATTACCGAGAGACGCCGTGAATATGTCCCTATAGGCTTGACGGCAGCATCCATGTTGCCGACACTCTCGATAAGGCCTTGCCACTACAAGCGCTGATTACGGGGGCAATATTTGAACTCCGAAACTTAAGTTAGTTAAAAATCGCTGCTAAAAAATATGGTTGATGCGCAATGCCGATATCGCCTACAGTACCCACATCAGCAACATTTAGTGTGCCCAACACTCCATTACAGTTGCACACCCTTAAGGAAAAAGCGTGAATACTCATAACAGTGACGACAACCGTCACATCTATACTATTTCAGAACTGAACAGCGATGTCAGAGTGATGCTGGAAACCGGTTTTCCGCTTATCTGGCTGGAAGGCGAAATATCAAATTTTGCTGCACCATCATCCGGTCATTGGTATTTCAGTTTAAAAGATAACAAAGCGCAAGTGCGTTGTGCGATGTTCAAAAACCGCAGTGCTGGTACTGACTTTATCCCCAAACAAGGCGATAAAGTCATCGTCAAAGCCAGAATAAGCTTGTATGAAGCGCGCGGCGAATATCAATTAATCATTGAAAATATGCAAGAAGCAGGTTTTGGTGCGCTGCAAAGACAATTTGATGCCTTGAAAAAAAAGCTTGAGACCGAAGGACTTTTCAGCCCGGCCGTCAAACAAGCACTACCAAAGATGCCAAAGCAAATTGGCGTAATCACATCGCCAACCGGAGCAGCCATCAGAGACATCCTGAGCGTATTACAACGACGCTTCCCCGCGGTGCCGGTAGTCATTTACCCAACCCTGGTGCAAGGTGACACAGCAGCCAGACAAATTGCCAAAAGAATTCAACAAGCCAATACCCAAAACATCTGCGACGTATTGATCGTGGCGCGCGGTGGTGGTTCGCTGGAAGACCTATGGGCGTTCAATGAGGAAGTTGTTGCACGTGCAATATTTCAAAGTCGTTTGCCCATTGTCTCCGGCGTCGGCCATGAGATCGATATCACCATTGCTGATTTCGTCGCCGATAAACGTGCGTCAACTCCATCAGCGGCCGCTGAACTGGTGGTGCCAGATGTCAAAGAAATACTGCAACGTCTCAAGCTACAACAACTAAAACTGGTTCAGCGCGTCAAACAGGTGATAAAACACGAACGTCTGCAGTTGACTCACATGACCCGACGCTTAAAACACCCGGCTCAGCAACTCCGCGAAATGTCGCAAAAAATCGATGACCTGGAACTTCGCCTGCGACACAACATGCAACGAATCATACACAACAAAGTAAGCTTACTGCAGCAAAAGACCCGTCTATTACAAACCGTTTCACCCATACGGCAATTAGCGCTGCAACGAAAATCGCTCATGCAAATGCACGTAAACTTGCTCAAGCTCATACAACAAACAATTCAGGCGAAGCGAAATGAATTAGCGTTAAATGCCAAAACACTTAACGCATTTAGCCCGTTGGCTACGTTAGAAAGAGGTTATTCTATCGTAAAACAACGGAATAATAACTGCATAGTAAACTCATCTGATCAAGTGAAAATTAATGACGAACTGGATATCCAATTACACCATGGAAAACTTATTTGCACCGTTAAAAAAACTACAGTCAATTAGCTATTCTTGCTTTCTGGCGGTTGCCATCAGCACGGCCAGCCTGGTCGGTAATACCAGCATTGCACTTGCCGTCAACCTGCCCCAACAATCGCTGGTGCCCGGCGGAATCGCCATCCTTGAGCTAGGGGAAAACACCCTGCCACGACCTCAAGTCACGTTTAATAAAACGCCCATCACTGTTTTGCAAAATAACAATCAGTGGGTTGCGGTGATCGGCATTCCGCTCAGTGCAAAAATTGGCCAACAAACGGTGCAAGTCCGCCGACAAGACAAACAAAACAAGGTTTTCTTTACAATTGAAGACAAAGCATATCGTACTCAACATATTACGATTAAAGACAAACGCAAGGTAAATCCCAACAAGAATGATATGGCAAGAATTACCCGCGAGCGACCGCAAATCACAAATGCGTTTAAACACTGGCGCGATGCTGAAGACATTAATCTTAGATTTATAGCGCCGGTCGATGGCGTGCAAAGTGGTAGCTTTGGCTCACGGCGGGTCTTCAACAAACAACCCAGACGGCCACATAGCGGAATGGATATTGCAGCAGCTGAAGGAAGTCCAATAATTGCGCCCTCAGCGGGCAAAGTCATTGAAACCGGTGACTATTTCTTTAATGGGAAATCCGTATTTGTTGATCATGGTCAAGGTGTTATCACCATGTATTGCCACTTGAGCGAAATCGAGGTGCAAAAAGATCAATGGGTAAACACCAGAGACAGGCTCGGCAAGGTGGGTAAAACGGGTCGTGCCACTGGCGCGCATTTGCACTGGACAGTGAGCCTCAACAATACTCGGGTAGACCCGCAACTCTTTTTAAGTGAATAGGTGAGCAGCATGATGGGAAAAGTGTCGCAATACTGTAAAACATTCATTGGTCGCTTTAATCAAAATACTCATAATCTAAACACGTCACACAATGGCGCCAGTATTTCTGGTACCGGAACAATCATTTATATGCGTAAGCGTGGTGGTTTTTTTAGTATTAGAGACGATGCTAATAACGACTATTACCTGATAAACATGGCAGCCTTTCTATCACAGGTGAAAGATCGACAACGCATTCATTTTTGCTTAGAACCGATGGGAAGCATCGCTAATGTCGAACGCTGCGGACAAACTGCTCGCTTGCTAACTCTCAATGTAATCAACTAAGTAGCATTCCTATCTACCCCCAAAAGCAAGCCGTCGTCGTCGATAACAATGTCTCCAGCCGCGAGACACTGATAAATTTTCTCGAATTTTTGAACTACCGTGTTATTGAGGTCGAAAATGCTGAAAAAGCCATAACAATTGCCGGGACGGAACACCTCGAACTCATTTGTATGGATGCCATCATGCCTGATGGAAAAGCCTACGAAGCCACACAAATAATTAAAAAAAATGCTGCTGACAATTTTATTGCTATCATCATTCTGACAACACCCAATTGTAACCCGCAAATCGAACAATGCATTGTCGCAGGCGCCGATGACTTTATCGCCAAACCTTACGATATAACAGCCTTAAAAGCTAAAGTTCACGCCGTAGAACGAGATCGCAAACTTTATCAAGACCTGACCACACTTAATCGTCAACTGTCTGAGAATGACCAGCTGGCGAAAAAAGTCTTTACCGAAGCTATCTTCAAAAAGAACAAAAACATCCCTGCGATCAAAAGCTGGTTTAAAAACAATGAACGTTTTAACAACGATCTGCTGCTAACCGCAGATACCCCATCAAATGGTTTAAATGTATTATTCGGCCGTTTGAATATGGAAGGAACAGCAGCAGCCGTAGGCGCCCTGACCACCTCAGAAACCTTTAATGCCATGAGCAGTAAAGGCTATTCCTCCCATGAAATTATAGACACGCTGAATAACAAACTGTGCGACCTGCTATCTACCGCTATCGAATTTCAGGCCATTTTTTTAAATTTCAATCATGACGTCAACTTATTGACCTGCGCTAATTTTGGCATGCCCGAGGCTTTTATCACCTCTGACGCAACTCACACCATCATACAGCGTATAAAACCGAGCTCCCGGCTTTTGGGAAAAAACAAAAATCTAGAATCTGAACAGGCTTTTACTAACTTTTCATTAAATAGTGAGCAGCGTATCATCATGACCTGCGGTAAATTGGCAGATGAAGCCGAAACAGAAACTATCAAAAATGAAAAAATCGAACAATGTCTCACTGCCTCACTAGCCGAGAAATCTTTGTTTGATGGCCTGAAAAACCACATTATGAAACGTTTAAAATGCGCCGAAAACATCAGAAACTTTAGTCTTGTCGAAATTCATTGCATACCAACACTTACCCCTGAGTCAAATATCGGGCAAACAAAAGAAGAAAAATATTTCCACCAGAAAAACACGGTAATCGAACTCGATGATCCGATTAAATTTGACATTAGTATCCAGAATAAAAATTTAGGTCACATCGATCCAATTCCCACCCTAATCAATTTTGTGAACACCATAAGTCGTGTTGAGCAACGTCATGAAACACTGTTCACCATTTTCACGGAACTGTATACCAATGCACTGGATCATGGTGTATTAAAGCTTGAATCAGATCTAAAATCATCTACTGAAGGATTTTTTAGTTACTTTAAAGAAAAAGAACGGCGTCTAAAAAAACTCAAAAGCGGATCGATTAATATCTCATTATCCTTTATGGAAAACAAAAACATCAACCAGCTGGAGATTCGATTTACTGACTCAGGTCCAGGTTTCGATTTTAAAAAAGTGCTCGAAAATTCTTACACAGCCACCAATGAAAATAGTGGCCGAGGGTTTTTATTACTTCGAAATCTCTGCGACAAACTGGAATTCAACGAGCCAGGGAACAGTGTGCGAGTTATTTTTAGCTGGCTATCATAATATGCATTAAGCCTTTTAGGAATGGGCTTTCCCTGGCTTAAAAAGCAATGCATCATTCCAATGAGATTGCATTTTCATTACTGCCTGATCAAGCGGCAACACAGTAATCAGATCATTAGTCTTCTCAATCAAACCAAGCTTTTCCAGTTTATCCAGTGCATCGCTTATTTCAAAATCTAGCGCATACTGCCAGCAAGTCTTAAACCATTTTTCGACGATATCATCCAATGCGGCTTGCGAAATTGGCTCAATTTGAGCGAGTAAAAAATAATAAGCAAGAATAGCTTCTTTGCACTCTTCCTCTTCGGCTTCATCGATTAAACGATGAAAAACGCCCGCGTTATTATCCAGATTTTTGAAATACAGATTTTTCATTAACGTTTGCATGAAACGTAATTTTCGATTACTAAAACTACTAAACTGTTTCCACAAATAACTGCCCAGTGCCGCCAGGCCGAAAAACAAAGTGGCTAAAGCGGTATTATCCAACGCCACACTCTCCGTGTGCAAACCAATCCAGAAGCCGATAAGTGACGCCAGCAAAATCAAAGTAGCACCCAGCTTGGTTGCCAGCACAATACCACCACTAATGGCCGCGGGTACGCCGATCATGATCTTATCGATATTACGCATACGAACCTGCGTATTGGGGAACAACATTTCAATATCGGCTTTAGGCACATTTTGAAACAATTTAAGTAACGTCGCGCCAGATTGATAAGACCTTAAAGCGGATTTATTTGCGATGAAATCGTCTTTGAATTTTATATAAATCAAGACACGATCATAATTAACAAACTCTATGACCTTTTTGCGTAATCCAAACCAGCTACTAACTGTTTCTTCTTGCACTGATTCACCACGCAGGTAAATTAAAACATCAGAAAAATCTTCAAAATCCACCTGCAACCTTATTTTAAATATTGAGGCTTCCTGCAAAGCTTGGGCTAAATCAGACTGATCCAATTTTTCGTAGTTTGCATTAACTAACAACGCTTCCAACATGGCAGAAAACTCGCGAGGATCTTGTGCTATGTTGCCCCGCATTCCGGGTTTTGCAGGCAACTCGACCTGGCGGGTATCCGCATCGGGATCTAACGGTACATACACATCTTTCAGAGCCTCCAATTGCTGATGAAACTGGTAATGAAATAAACTTTGTAATCGAAAACAAAATTCTCGAAACAAAATTTGGTCGGTCGACCCTAGCCCACCCTGCTGAACACACATTTCGATAACATCGGCCTTACGAAAAGGAATAAACCGAAGTACTTTGGCCTTGTTTGATAAATCATCCATATAATTCATTGATTCCACAAGCATATAATTGGGATAATTATACCTTATATCTTGTAGTATTGGATCGCTTGTTTGTGAGCTTAACCGAAAACGAAGCTCGCGCCAGAAGGAGTTTGATTACTGCTGAGAAAGCATATGAGTCTCTTTTTTGAAGTCTTCTTCAAGACATTTCATGCTGTAGGTTTCAATGGCTTGTTGCAGTGCAATTTTAGCAATCGGCTTATTCATCGCCAACCGCATATCATCAAAAGTAAATTTATACTGCAAACGTGCAACTAAGCATTCACATTGCATTTTACCTCCAGACTTCATACAACCGTCATAGGCTTTTTGCACCAGACCGACTGGCCAATCACCCGCTTGAGCCGAGCAGGACATCAACAACACTATAAGTATGATTAATCGCGTCATAACTCACCTTTTTGACTTATTTGTATTTACTAATATCGGCAGTTTCTAGGAATTTTCAATACATCTTCATTTCCAGACCTAGATTCAGAATAAGTAGAATATAATCAAGGAAGTACAGTAATACGTTATATCGTGTGCACTTTAAACTAATTTTCGGAGTTCAATGATGTCAAAAGTACCAACCTCCGCACACATTAGCGCGATTATTTCGATCAAATAATCTTACCAAGAGAACCCTGTGGTATTATTGGTCACGTAAAGCAGATTCTGAACTAGAGATAATCACGATCAATAATAATATGCAGACAAGAGCAAACAATGAATATTTTCGCTAACTTTTTTAAACCCTTAATATTAATAACACTCATATTAACACTCGGTTTAATACCAGTTTTCTCCGCAAATGCCTCTATTCAACCCCGTATTGTTGGCGGTGTAGAGTCCGCTAGTGGAGATTGGCTATTTATGGCGGGACTAGTGCCAAAAGATCTCGCTGTCATTGCCAATGGCGAATCGTATCGCGCAGATTTTATGAACGGCGCCCCCAACGAGCAGTTTTCCGGTAAATTGGTGAACTGCCAACAAGCGTTTATTACTTGTGAAAATGTTTCTGGTCACATTTGCCTCATAGAACGTGGTGTAAATTTTTTCTACGAAAAAGCGGCAAGTTGTGAACGAGGTGGCGGAATAGGCGCAATAATTTACAATAACGAAACCGGCCCATATTTTGGAACCCTGGGTCTTGATGGTGGAGATATTCCTGTAGTGAGTATTGATCATGACGCTGGCCTCGCATTATTAAATCTTTTGCAACAAGACATTGCTGTTGCTTATATAGACTCAGTGGCTGACAGCAGCTTTTGCGGCGCGAGTTATATCGGTGGCAAATGGCTGGTTACAGCTGCGCATTGTGTTGATGGCGCTCAAGCTGAAAACTTATCAGTGAATGTTGGTGGTCACAATCTCGTGACAGATCAAGACAATGTCATCACTGTTGCAAGAATTATCAGTCACGAAAACTATGACCCATTAAATATTGTCAACGATATTGCACTGCTGGAGCTAGTAGACGAACCCATCGGCGTGAACCCTGTGAAATTAGCAGATGAAGAGATGTTATTGGCAGCCATAGACATCGCACAAAATGCAACAGCGCTGGGGCGCGGTCATCAAAATGCTGTGCGGCCTAACGAATTGCCAGCCAGTGACGACATCAAGGCCGTCTATGAAGTACAATTACCACTACTCTCCAACAATACATGCAATGCCGCATTGAACCAATATTTCGCTAGCATTGGCCAAACTGATAGTAACCCGATAACCCAAGAAATGCTCTGTGCTGGCCCCGAGCAAGGCAATGTAGGAACCTGTTTTGGCGACAGTGGTGGCCCATTGTTAATTGAAATTCAAGGCGAGTTTTATTTAACTGGCATCACCAGCTGGGGAATTGGCTGCGCGCAACCGAATGTATACGAAGCCTACACCCGAGTGCCCTATTTTAAGAACCGTATTGAAGCAATTGTTAGCGGCGAAAGTGATTCGTTTATCGCAACCGAAAACAATCCTGTTGAGGATGGCAACCCTGCTGAGGGTGACATTCCTGGAACTGATACCCCACAAAATGACATCCCAACTGAGCAAAAAAAATCTGACAAGGAATGGTATAACGCCTGGAGTGCTCCAGCATCTTTACTAACGATTTTACTGCTGCTAATAAGCCGTGGAAAGTTACTACAGAAATTAGTAAAGCTTAGATCGTAATGAACATTAAAAAAAGCCTGCTGCTTGTTTCTTCATTGCTAAGCATTATTTCATGCATGCCGCAAAAACCACTCGCAAAGCCTGACGAACACGCTTTTAAGCAAATAGAACCACTGCTTTCCTACAGTCTCAGCAAGGGAAAAATACAGTTTGAAGTCACAAGTACCGGATGCACGCAGCCAGCAAGTTTTTTACTGGAAACCGAACGCGTAAATAAACAATGTCACATAAGCTTGTATCGGATTAAACCTGACTTCTGTCGCAAAGCACCCTTCTCGTTATTGATCACTTTGCCGCTTGAAACCAATTCACGTTGTGACCAATATATTGTAATGAATAACAGCCTGAAAAATAAAACCATGGAAAAATAAAACCATGGAAAAATTAAAACAGTCAGCTCGTATTCTCACCTGAGGCAACACGCCTTACTGGTGCAAAAGATAATCGATGTATGGGTGAAACACCTAATGCCTGCAATGCCGCTAAATGAGCCTTGGTGGGATAACCTTTATGTTTAGCCAAACCATAACCTGGATACTGCAGATCCAACACCTGCATCTCACGGTCGCGTGTGACTTTGGCAAGTATTGCGGCGGCGGCAATTTCTGCAACTAAACCATCCCCTTTAATAATCGCTGTGCTTTCACAGTTCAATAACGGGCATTTATTACCATCAATTAAGGCAATGTCAGGCGTCATGTCTAGCTGATTAACGGCACGCTGCATGGCAAGTAAACTGGCTTGCAGAATATTAATATTATCGATTTCTTCAACTTCTGCGCGGCCAATCGCAAAGGCTTTTGCATTGTTTGTTATCTCAACAAACAATTGCTCGCGCCTTTTCTCGGACAGTTTTTTCGAATCCAATAAGCCGTCAATCGGGTTTTTCGGATCAAGTATCACAGCTGCTGCCAGCACCGCGCCTGCCAATGGCCCACGACCTACTTCATCAACGCCCGCGACGTTTAAGTTTCGATACAATGATGGATTATATTCATGGGCATATTGCATGTTTATTGGTTTTTCTCAAGTGGGAATGAAATAACACTATTTAACATATTTTTAATTTCTATTGCGGCTTGTTCACTGGCATTGCACTTAAGCTGCTGGTGATAAAGTAAAAAATTTTTACACATATCACGTTGCTCTTCACGATTGGTGAACAGTTCTAATAAGGCTGGACCAACCATTCCAACCGTCGCCTGATCCTGCAAATATTCAGGTACGGGTTCAGACTTATCAAGATGATTGGGTAACGAAACTTTACTGACTGCAGCAAGTTTTTTACTGATCCAATAACTGATTGCCGACAGCTTGTAAGTAACAATCATCGGCTTCTTGTAAAGCATTGCCTCTAACGCGGCAGTCCCTGAGGCTAATAATAAAACATCAGCGGCTTGCATAATAACGCGCGCCTGACCATCGAGAATTTTAAGGGAAATATTGTTTTGTCGATTTGCGACCCGCTCTTCAATATAGGTTTTTAACTGG
This sequence comes from uncultured Ectothiorhodospiraceae bacterium, assembly GCA_945787125.1. GTDB lineage: Bacteria > Pseudomonadota > Gammaproteobacteria > S012-40 > S012-40 > CALZHW01. The sequence continues at coordinate 25,165 of CALZHW010000005.1, read as the reverse complement.
GGTGTTGCAGCGGGAATGATGAAAAAAACGTTTTTTTCAGTTTGACTAACATGATCCGCGCAAGCCAGCATCAACTCAAGCAATTGACTAACTTCCGAGAAGCGACTGCCTGGCAATAGACCAATGACTCGCTTGCCCTGTGGCACAGCAAGTATTTCTCTCGCCGCAGCCGTATCACATTGCAATGGAATTTGATCAGCTAACGGATGGCCAACATATTTAACCGGCACCTGGTGTTGCTGATAAAAAGTAGCTTCAAAAGGAAATAACGTGAGCATTTTATCAACGCTTTTTGCGATTTTTTTTACGCGATATTGGCGCCAGGCCCAAACGGAGGGTGAGACATAATGCACCGTCTTAATTGCGTGTTTTTTGAGTTTACGTTCCAGCGCTAAATTGAAATCAGGGGCATCAACCCCAATAAAAATATCCGGTGGATTTTCGATAAAGTAGTGCAGAATTTGTCGCCGAATTGACAACAGCTCAGGCAAACGTTTAATAACTTCTGTGAACCCCATGACCGCTAACTTTTCGCAATCAAAAATCGCACGGCAACCGGCTTTACGCATTTCTGTCCCAGCGATGCCTTCAATAACGACACCAGGAAACTGTGATTTTAATGCCCGAATTAAATCAGCAGCAATGAGATCTCCGGATTTTTCTCCAGCCACGATACCGATACGAAGCATAATGTCGTATTATCTCACAATGCCTCGAGTTACGTTCTCTAAAAACTCTAACATCAACGCAACATTTTTTGAGGATCCAGCAAGTGCGCGTAACGCTTGCCTGGCTTCGTCCAGGGTATTACCTGAGCGGTAAATAATTTTATAGGCTTGTTTTACTAATTTGATCTCGTCCAAAGAATATCCCCGACGTTTTAAACCTTCGGTATTTAAACCATAGGGTTTTGCCAAATTCCCAGAAGCCATAACGAAAGGTGGAAGATCTTTCGAGAGGGCACTGCCCATCCCGGTAAAGCTGTGCGCACCGATACGACAAAATTGATGTACAAGGGTAAATCCACCCAGAATGGCATAGTCCGCCACAGTCACATGCCCGGCCAGTGCGACGTTATTGGCTAATATCGTGTGATTGCCAATCTCGCAGTCATGTGCCACATGCACATATGCCATGATCCAATTGTCATCGCCTATTTTTGTGACTTTTTTGTCTTGTATAGTGCCACGATTTAATGTGCAGCCTTCACGTATGACATTTCGCTCACCAATTTCCAAACGAGTTTCTTCACCCGCGAATTTTTTATCTTGAGGGATTTCACCGATGGATGAAAACTGAAAGATTTGTGTGTCTTTACCAATATGAGACGGCCCCTGAATCACAACATGTGAGCTAATTTTACAACCTTCTTCTATGACAACATTTTCGCCAATAACGCTATAAGGCCCAATTTCTACGCCTGTTCCTATGTTAGCGGTGGCATCGATTATCGCCGTAGGATGAATCACAGATCGGCATCTCTCACAGCACACATTAATTCAGCATTGGCGACGATACTTCCGTCAACTTTTGCGACACCCTGAAATTTCCAGACACCGCGCTTATTGACGGTGGTAGTGACCGTTAAATATAACTGATCACCGGGACCCGCTGGTCTTTTAAAGCGTGCTTTATCGACACCTACCAGGTAGAAAATTTCACCGTTTTCTTCATTTGAATTGATGTTTTGGGTGGCAAAGGCGAGCAATCCTGCAGCCTGAGCCAATGCTTCCACTATCAGCACACCCGGGAAAACAGGTTTAATTGGAAAGTGACCCTGAAAAAAAGGCTCGTTAATAGTGATGTTCTTAACGGCGGTAATTTCTTCTCCAGGCTTAATTTCAACAACCTTATCCACCAGTAAAAATGGAAATCGATGCGGTAAAAGCTGCATGATTTTTTTAATGTCCATGGTTTCCAATTTATAACCCTTTTAATGACTTTTTTAATGACTTTATTTCGTTTTCCAACTCTTTAACACGCTTTTTAAGCTTTTTCATTTGCCGAAAAGGCGTAATATTTCGACGCCATTGGGCCGACATGGATTATTACTGATTTGAATATGCCCGGTCCTGTCAGTAGCACCCTCAAGGTACAGTGGCTACCCATTTTCATGCTGCTGCAATAGCAGTATAATCCTAGATAAATCAGTTAAACCACGATTTCATTATTGTGTCCGATTTACACGAGATTATCAATTTTAACACCATCGTGGGTTATTGTATCGCCTATCACGCGGCAATCAATGGGTGTATTGGCTACGATTTCATACCCGTTCCTAAGGCAGCTGGCCTGAGAATTGACGTTATTTTCACCAGCAAAATAATTCGATTAAATACCAGCACAGCCCGAGAGTCGCTAAGGATTAGCAGTGCTTATCTCGGGGAATTTACTTAGTATCTTTACTCAACTGTTGCAATACTTCTTCAGTAACATTGAGCGTATCTTTCGCATAGATAACGCCTTCCGCCAGCAGTAGATCAAAGCCTTTGGCATCAGCGTAAATGCGGATTTTATCCACCAAATTACGCTGCAAATTTTCGACTAATTCATTACGTTTGAAATTAATATCTTCGCGAAATTCGTCTTGCTTACGTTTGAAATCACGTTTTTCAGATATAATCTGGCGCTCTAATTTAGCCCGTTCAGAATCGCTCATAATCGCTGCATCACGCGTGAGTCGATCTTCCATACCACGAACTTTATTTTGTACATCAATCAAATCCTTTTCGCGCGGCGCAAACTCTTGCTCCATAGCGACACGGGCTTTATCGGCCTGCGGTGATTCTTCAAGCACGCGCGCGAAGTCGAGCACACCAATTTTTAATTCTTTTGCATTGATCGCAGTCGCCATCATCGCCAATAGTAATAAACTTGTTGTTAATAAAATTTTCATTTATCTCTCCTATCCATTCAAATGCTAACCATTCCAAATCTAAAAAGGTGCGCCAATAGAAAATTGGAAGCGTTGTGTTTCATCAAATTCTTGTTCTCGCAATGGCCAGGCCCAGCTAAACTTTAATGCACCTATCGGTGCTATCCAGGTAAAGCCAATACCATAAGACATCCGCAAGTCTTTTAGTGCATCCTGAACACCCTGAATACTGCTCACATCGAGTGATTCACCCTGACCCCATATCCAACCACTATCCACAAAGGCAGAAAAACGTACAGACTTGCTTTCTGCATCAAATGGGTTGGGAAATAGTAGCTCAGCAATACCAATGGCCTTTTTATCTCCGCCTATGGTTTCTAGCAATAAAGCATCTCGCGGACCCAGACTGTTAGCCCGAAAACCACGAACACTTTGCGCGCCACCGGCATAATAATGTTCGTAAAAAGGGACTTGTTCTGTCTTGCCATATCCTCTGGCATAACCGATGGTACCATCCAGCCTGATGGTCCACTTCTTAAATAAGGTGTGAAATATTTGTTGCTGCAAACTAAGTTTATAAAACTGCAAATCACCACCCGGCAAGGTTACGTCAGCACTTAGCGTGGTATACAGCCCTTCTTCAGGAAAAACTATTCGATCACGCGTATCGTAACTCCAGGAGCCTAGAATGGTAAATGTATCAAAACTATTGCCATATCTATTCTCAAAATCCTGATAAAGTGACGGTGGATTGTTATCTAGTCGATAGCTGGTGTTATCCAGCTGAAAACCAATACGCGCCCGGCGATATTCACTCAAGGGGAAACCATAACTCAGGCTACCACCATATTCATCGGCACTATATCCCGCAATACTAAGTGCTTGATCGGCGTTAGTTTCTCTAAAATATAAACGAAAACTCCGGCTTATACCGTCAATGGTGTAGTACGGATCTGTCATGGAAAAACTGTATACGCGATTGACATCATTATTACTGATTTCCAGTCCAATACGTTTACCGGTTCCCATAAAATTATTTTGATTAACACTGCCTGATAAAATAATGCCGGAATCTTGCCCATAACCCACCGAGGCCTGAATGCTTCCGGAAGGCCGCTCCTGAACACTTATTAATACATCGACCATGTCAGTACGACCGGGCACGAGAGGTGTTTCTATATTTACATCTTCAAAAAAACCGGTGCGCATCAGACGAGTTTTAGAACGTTCCAGTTTTGAGGTGGAAAACCAGCCGCCCTCCAACTGACGCATCTCACGTCGCAATACATCATCATGGGTCTTGACGTTGCCGCCAAATGAAACGCGTCTGATATATACACGTTTTCCTGGGTCGATAAAAAAGGTCAGCGAGACCTCATTGTTTTCGTCATCAATTTCAGGATGAGCATTCACATTGGCAAACGCATAACCTTCCAGGCCCAGACGATCACTTATTGCTTTGGTGGTTTCCGAAACCATTCTGCGGGAGAATACATCATCAGGTTTTACTAGCAAGAAATCTTTCAGCTCTTCTTCAGGCACAACAAACTCACCGGATAAATTAACATTATCTACAGTGTACTTACCGCCCTCATCCAAGGTGATAGTAATGAATACATCGCTTTTATCCGGGGTAATGGAGACCTGAGTGCCAGAAACATTGAACTTGATATAACCACGATCCATATAAAATGAACGCAGTAATTCAACATCGGCGAAAAGTTTGGGTTTTGAATATTGACTGTCACTGTTGAAAACTGACCAATCCGAATGCGCACCCGATTGAAAAATATTAGTTAAGGTTTTGTCTTCGAAGGCATTGTTGCCGATTAGGTTAATGTGTCGAATACGGGTAATTTGACCTTCATCAATATTGATGTCGATCGCAACCCGGTTGCGCTCTTGCTCGATAACCTTTGAACTGATTTTAATCCCGTATCTTCCCTGCGAAAAATACTGTCGTTCAACTTCTTGTTCGACCTTGTCCAGCAGTGAACGATTAAATATCCTGCCCACCGACAAATTGATTGATTTCAGCGCGTTGGTTAAGTCTTCTTCGCTGATTTCTTCATTGCCGTCGATTTTAATACTTGAAATTGAAGGTCTTTCAACGAGCTTTACAATCAATGTATTGCCGTCACGCAACAAAGTTACGTCATTAAAAAAGCCTTCGGCAAACAGCGCCCGAATAATGTCGGAGGCTTTCTGCTCGGTAAGTATTTCGCCTGTTTTAATCGGGAGATAGTTAAATACGGTAGATTCCGCAATGCCGCTGAGACCTTCAAGCTCTATCCGCTCTACGGTGAAACTGGATAGAGCCCAGCTGGCGCTAGAATAAAATAAAATTAACGCCAGCGTTATTTTGACTACTTCTTTCATTCAAATGTTTTCGTTATATGGCTTAGCTAAAGAGGCGATTAAAGTCATTAAAAATTGCAAGGAACATTAAGCTGCCCAGCAAGATAATTCCAATCTTTTGTCCAAATATTTGAGCGTCTTCGGACACTGGACTTCCCTTAAAAAATTCGATGACATAGTACATGAGATGCCCACCATCTAAAAGTGGAATTGGCAAAAGATTTAAAACACCCAAACTGACACTGATAATTGCCATAAAGGATATAAAAGCAATAATGCCTATTTGTGCTGTTTGCCCGGCATACTGGGCAATGGAGACTGGTCCACTGATATTTTTAAATGATGCTTCACCTGTAATCATTTTCCACATCATTTGCAACGTCAAAATAGACATATCCCAGGTTTTTTGCACACCTTTAAACACACTATGAAATAGGCCGTAATGTTGCGTTGCCCTCAAACCATCATAAAAACCTTCAGGCACGAGCGGCCCCAAACCAACTCGCCCTATTTTACCAGCTTGAGTTTCAATCGCTGCAGGAACGACAGTATAAACAGCTTCAACACCATTTCTTAGTACTTTGATAATTATTGGAATTTCAGGCTTACTTCGAACATATTCCGCCCACTTGACCCAGTCATCATAAGCTTTACCATCAACACTGACGATTCTATCACCGGCTAAAAGACCGGCTTTTTCCCCCGCGCCACCGGCGACAACCTGACCAACCACAGGGTCTAAGATGGGTCGATAAGGTTCGAACCCCAGATATTGAAACAAATCCTCGGAGATGGAATCAATCGGTACAGCCGAAAGATCTAAACGCAATGTCTGTGTTACGTCATCACTGCGTTTAATCACCACATCAACCACCGCTTGATCAATGACTTTTTCAACCAGTGTCATTCTTACCGCTTCGAGTGTGGGTGTATCTTTATTACCAATTGAGATGATTTCATCACCGTTTTGCAAACCCGCTATGGCAACCGGTGAGTTAACGGCAATGCCGTCAACAATCGGTTTCATGCCCGGAATTCCGACAACAAATAACGCCCAGTAGGCAATGATAGCAAAAACAAAATTGAAAGCAGGCCCGGCAGCAACCACTGCAAAGCGCTGCCCCAGGGTTTTTCGATTAAATGCGCGATGCAATTCATGCTCAGGCACGGGCGATTCCCGCTCATCCAGCATTTTCACATAACCACCTAGCGGAATCGCCGCAACAACAAATTCAGTTTTATCCTCACCCAGACTCTTCGTATAAATGGGACGACCAAAACCAATAGAAAAACGCAGGACTTTTACCCCGACCTTACGCGCGACCCAAAAATGGCCAAATTCATGGATGGCGATCAGCACCCCTAACGCCACGATAAAAGAAATTACTGAAATTAAAAAACTGTCCATTTCCACATACTACCTTATTCTTGCTATCTTATACTTGCAATGGCTTCTTTGGCTAATTCCCGCGCACTGTGATCTGCTGCAAGAATAACCTCTAAAGAGCTGGCATCCACTGAATTGAGTTCAGTTAATACACTTTCGATGACTATTGGAATCATTGGGAAGGAAATGGTTTCGTTTAAAAAGGATTCAACCGCTATTTCATTAGCCGCATTTAAAATTGCACAACTTGTTCCGCCGCTCTTTAAGGCTTCATACGCCAAACGTAAACAGGGGAATCGGTTGAAATCTGGTCGCTGAAAATTCAAATGAGCGACATCAAATAAATCCAGTTCAGCAACGCCGGATGAAATACGCTGTGGCCAGGCCATGGCATGAGCGATTGGCGTTCGCATATCAGGATTACCCATCTGTGCAAGCACCGATCCGTCTCGATATTGCACCATAGAGTGAATAACACTTTGTGGATGAATGACAACTTGAATCTTGTCTGGTGCGGCATTAAACAACCAATGCGCTTCGATGACTTCTAGACCTTTGTTCATCATTGTGGCTGAATCTACCGAAATTTTTCGACCCATACTCCAGTTAGGATGGCTGCATGCCTGATCTGGCGTGACCGCACCGAGCTCATTGATCGATTTATTTAGAAAAGGCCCGCCCGAAGCCGTTAACAGAATGCGCTCTACGCCATGTAGACTCAATGACGAACCCAAGTCATGGGGCATGCATTGAAAAATCGCATTGTGCTCGCTATCTATGGGTAACAATTCGGCACCATAACGTTTAATGTCTTGCATAAACAGATGACCTGACATCACCAACGCTTCTTTATTGGCAAGCAATACCCGCTTACCGGCTTTGGCGGCCGCCAGCGAAGGTAACAGTCCGGCGGCACCGACAATTGCCGCCATGACATAATCAACTGCATCCAGACTGGCCACATGTTGTAGGCCATCCACACCACTTAAGACGGTAATCTCTGTGCAGCCTTTTGCCAGCAATATTGTGCTGATTCTTTCAGCGGCTTGCTCATCCGCCATAACCACAAAATCCGGCTTATACCGATTCACTTGCATCAGCATTTTATCGACGCTGGCATTAGCCGTTAGCGCAATCACATTGTAGGCATCAGGATGCTGCGAAACAACATCCAGTGTACTTTCACCGATTGAGCCAGTTGATCCAAGGATGGTAATATTTTTCACGACAATAACCCCAAGCCCCAAACACCGAGCGTAAATAATGACGAGGCGGCCATTAAGCTGTCAATGCGATCCAATACCCCACCGTGGCCTGGCAATAACTGGCCGCTATCTTTAACACCGGCTCGACGTTTGTAGACGCTTTCAAGTAAATCGCCAGCGATTGAAAAAACAACGACTACCTGGCTCAACACAACAAAAAGTATCAATTGCACAAAAGAAAGCCCCAGCAACAAGGCGGCAATAAAGGCCACAATGGCCGTCACGGCTAATGCGCCATAGGCGCCCTCGCGGGTTTTACCGGGGCTGACCAATGGTGCAAGTTTGGTTTTACCGTATTTCTTGCCAACAAAATAGGCACCAATATCGGCTGACCAAATCAAGACCAACAAGGTTAAGACTAACTGTGGACCATTGCCTTCTGACTGATGCAAGTAACATAACGCCGCGAAAGTTGGTACCAGTAAAAATGCACCGGTCCAAAGTTTGGCTAATAGACTTTCTTTGTGGGTGGATGATTGCTCATCATACGCCAGCAGCATGGCTATTTTTAGCGTCCACCAGCTAATACTGGCCACTAAAAACACGGCAAACAGGAATTTACTTTGCATAATGACTAACGTAGATAAACACAATGCAAGCACGACGAGAATATAACTCAGCTTTGCTTGGTTTTCATTCAGCTGGATTAATCGAACCCATTCGAATAATCCCAAAAGCACGAAACCGCCAATAACAGCAGAAAAAGCAGGATAAGTAGATAAGGAAAATATTCCCCATAGAACAACAGGGATTAAAATAGCGGCTGTAATTACACGGTGCTTAAGCACCTGCTGCTTGCTCCACTTGCTCGCCAGTGCGCCCAAAACGACGCTGCCTACAGGAAAAGGATTCTATCGCCTTCGCTAACGATTTTTCATTGAAATCAGGCCATAATTCATCCGTAAAAAATAGCTCGGTGTAGGCAAGGTGCCACAATAAAAAATTGCTGATTCGCTGCTCGCCGCCCGTTCTGATAAACAAGCTAGGCTCGGGCAAATCGGCAAATGAGAGATGCTGGTACATTAAGTCTTCGTCAATGTCATCTGGCTTGATAACATTAAGCTCTACCAATTTAGCGATTTCTTTTGTGGCGTTTATCACGTCCCAGCGACCACCGTAATTGGCCGCAATGTTTAATACCAGGCCATCATTTTCCTGGGTAAGCTCAGTGACATCCTGAATGTATTTTTGTAACTTGGCAGGAAACTGCGACAAATCACCCACAACACGCAATTGCACATTATTTTTATGCAGTTTTTTTGCTTCTGTTTTGAGAACCGTCATAAACAATTCCATCAATAAGCTAACTTCTTTCTCTGGTCGGCGCCAGTTCTCACTGCTAAAGGCAAACAGCGTGAGAACTTTAACCCCTATTACACCGCACTCTTTTACGATCTGACGAACAGACTCTACTCCTGAACGATGACCAGCCACACGTGGTAATTTGCGTTGTTTTGCCCAACGACCATTACCATCCATGATGATTGCAATATGTTCAGGTATTTTCTTTTCCAAGTCCTGCTGACCTAAAGGTGAGATGTTTGTTTGTTTAGCACTTCGATTGAAAAACACGTTTACTATATACCGATATTTTGTGGGTTTTTACTACTTTAATTAAAGTATAGAGTAAACCGTTAAATTTCCATCAACTCTGTTTCTTTAACTTTGAGCAATTCATCAACTTTTGCAACATAGCTATCGGTGACTTTTTGAACTTGATCTTGCATCTTTCGCTCATCATCCTCACCAATTTCTTTTTCTTTTAGTAAATTCTTAATGTCACTTAATACATCGCGTCGAATATTACGGATAGCCACTTTTGCGCCTTCGCCTTCATTGCGCACAACTTTAATCAAGTCTTTTCTGCGCTCTTCGGTTAATGGTGGCAAAGGGATGCGAATAACCATACCGTTAGTTGCTGGATTTAACCCCAGATCCGAGGACATTATGGCTTTTTCAATGGCCGTCACCATGTCTTTTTCCCAAGGCTGTACTGACAAAGTGCGAAAATCTTCAGTAGATACGTTGGCCACTTGAGACAACGGGGTGTCACTGCCGTAATACGATACGGTTATGGTATCGAGCAGCGAGGTATGCGCTCTGCCAGTGCGAATTTTTGCCAAATCTGTTTTGAATGACTCAATGGTTTTTGCCATCCGGGTTTCAGCATCTTGCTTGATTGTGTTTATCATTGCTTCTCCACTTGGACCAAAGTACCTTCATTCTCGCCCATGACAACACGTTTCATACTTCCCGGTCTGTTCATGTTAAATACGCGAATAGGCATCTGTTGTTCACGACATAATACGATAGCTGCAGTATCCATGACATTGAGTTTTTGCTCAATGACTTGATCATACGTTAAGGTTGGATAAAAAGTCGCATCAGGATTTTTCATCGGGTCGTCAGAATAAACCCCATCAACCTTGGTGGCCTTCATGACTATTTGCGCACCGATTTCAATGCCGCGTAGACTCGCTGCGGAGTCGGTGGTAAAAAAAGGATTACCGGTTCCTGCTGCAAAAATAACAATACGGCCCTTTTCCAAATGACGCATCGCACGCCGTCGAATATAATCTTCACAAATTTGATTGATTTTTATCGCTGACATAACCCGCACGTTCATGCCACGCTTTTCAATCGCATCTTGCAAGGCTAAGGCATTGATCACGGTTGCCAGCATACCCATTTGGTCGCCAGCAACCCGATCCATCCCTGCTTCGGCTAATCCTGCGCCGCGGAATATGTTTCCGCCACCAATTACCATGCCTACTTCTACACCCAATGCCTGTAACTCACAGATTTCATCAGCAATCCGACTGGCAACTACGGGGTCGATGCCATACTCTCCATCGCCCATTAGTGCTTCGCCACTCAGTTTGAGTAAAATTCGGCTATATTTTGGTGGACTCACAGTTATTCCTTCTATCTAACCTTTGATTTGAGCCATGACTTCTTCGGCAAAGTTCTCTTGTTTTTTCTCAATACCTTCGCCAACTTCGAAACGCTTAAAGCCGACAATACTGGCGCCCCGGGACGTGACTAGCTTTTCAATGGTGGTATCTGGATCTTTCACAAATGGCTGACCATAGAGGGTGATTTCTCCAATGAACTTTTTGATCCGCCCTTCTACCATTTTTTCGATAATATCGTCTGGCTTACCGCTTTCTTTGGCTTGAGCTTCAAAAATTTCTCGCTCTTTGGCAATCTCCTCAGCCGGCACCTCGTCTGCAGAAACACAAATTGGCTTGCTCGCCGCGATATGCATCGCTATATCTTTAGCCAGTGCTTCATCACCACCAACCATGTCAACCACAACGCCGATACGCAAACCATGCAAATAAACACCAAGAACGCCACTGGTCGACATAACAGACATTCGACGCACACTGATGTTTTCACCCACTTTGGAGATTAGTGCACGGCGCTTTTCATCAATAGTTTCACCGCTAGCGAGTTGCATCGCCATCAACGCTTCTAAATCAGCGGGCTTTTCCTTAAGCAATTTTTCACAAGCCTGATTAGCAAAATCTTGAAAATCTTCACCACCAGCAACAAAGTCTGTTTCGCTGTTGACTTCTAATATGGCGGCATGTTTCTTGTCGATATCTGTTTTGATGATGATCGCGCCTTCCGCAGCAACACGATCCGCTTTTTTATCAGCTTTCGCCATACCGGCTTTGCGCATGTGCTCTATCGCTGCTTCGATATCACCACTCGTATCAACCAATGCTCTTTTGCATTCCATCATGCCGGCACCGGTTCTTTCTCTTAATTCCTTAACAAGGCTTGCTGTAATCGCCATTATTAACACCTCTAAACTGTTGAAACGTGACTTTAATTTATAACAATCTACTTGGCAAAAAAGGGGGCAACGCCCCCTTCACCACGATCTTATTCGCTAATGATTTAGCGCGAATTATTCCGCTTTGGCCTCTGGTTTTTCGACCGGATCGGCAGCTTTTGGTTTCGCCTTAACTTTTGCTTTTGGCATAGCCACCTGATCTTCATCCACGGCAATAAACTCATCATCTCCAGCGCCAACAACGTTTGAGCTGCGGCCTTCCAAAATAGAGTCTGCAATCGCAGTAACATAGAGTTTGATGGAACGAATCGCATCATCATTGCCGGGAATAACGTAGTCAATATCACGCGGACTGTTGTTTGTATCAACGATCCCAACCACCGGAATACCAATTTTTCTTGCTTCTTTTATCGCAATATTTTCGTGGCCAACATCGACCACAAAGATTGCATCAGGCATGCCCTTCATGTCTTTGATACCGCCCAGGCTTTTTTCCAGCTTGCCCAGCTCACGGTTAAGCATCAATACTTCTTTTTTATTCAAGCGTTCGAAATGACCATCGGCTGCCATAATTTCGAGTTCTTTTAAACGTTTGATGGATTGCTTAACGGTTTTGAAATTGGTTAACATACCACCCAACCAGCGGTGATTAACAAACGGCATACCACAACGATTTGCTTCTTCTTTTACGACCACTTGCGCTGAACGCTTGGTGCCGACAAAAAGCACACTGCCGCGCTTAGCTGCGATACCGCTTAAAAAATTCGTTGCGTCGTTAAATAATGGCAGTGTTTTTTCAAGGTTGATGATATGGATTTTATTGCGATCCCCAAAAATGTAAGGTGACATTTGTGGATTCCAATAACGGGTTTGATGACCGAAATGAACACCGGCCTCTAACATTTGACGCATAGTGACTGTAGACATAGTAAACTCTCCTAATACGGGTTTAGCCTCCGCACATCCCAATCATCAACCCGAAGGCACCCTGATAATTGTGTCGATATGCGTGTGGATTTTTAAAAATGAGGAAAATTTCACCTCACTGAATATTATCCCGGATAATTCATGAAATATCCGGGATACTTATATGACAAGAATGACAAGCACATAAGTAGGTTGTTTCATGGTAAAAAACCTGGCCGGATCTGGTTAAATACCCAGCTCGACGCTATCCATAAAATCGCGCTGATTTATACCATAATTCAACTACAACAACAATTCATATCAGCAATAAATCATAAACTTGAGCTTATTTGCCATTAATGCCAATATATTCGACAATTTTACGAGAATGCGGCAACTCGAGACTGTGTTAGAACTACCAATAGAGGTTAATATTTCACCAATGAGCGTTACCATCAAAACCGAGCAAGAAATCGAAAAAATGCGTACTGCGGGTAAATTAGCCGCACAGGTATTAAGCATGATTGAGTCCCATGTTAGACCCGGAATCACAACCAATGAGCTGAATGATATCTGCCATGATTATATTGTTGATGAACTTAATGCCATTCCCGCCCCCTTAAACTATCGCGGCTTTCCGAAGTCTATCTGCACTTCGCTGAATTACCAGGTGTGCCATGGCATTCCCAGCGAGAAGATATTGAAAAACGGCGACATCATTAATATTGACATTACTGTTATAAAAGAGGGTTACCATGGCGATACCAGCAAAATGTTTATGGTTGGAAAACCGACAATACAAGGCCAGCGTGTAGCACAAATCAGCCACACCGCCATGTGGAAGGCGATCGAAATGGTTAAACCGGGCGTACAGTTAGGTGATCTTGGTCACATTATTCAGCAGTATGTAGAGGCACAAAACTGCTCAGTTGTACGCGAATATTGCGGCCACGGTATTGGCAAAGAGTTCCATGAGGAACCTCAGGTGCTGCACTACGGCAAACCTGCCACAGGACTCACATTGGAAGCCGGCATGACATTCACTATCGAACCCATGGTTAATGTTGGCAAACGTCATGTCAAACTCCTAAAAGATGATTGGACCGTCGTCACCAAAGATCACTCATTGTCAGCCCAATGGGAACATACTATCCTGGTGACTGAAACAGGCTACGAAGTATTAACCCTTCGAGAAGAAGAGATTCAAACCCCTTGAAATCTAATATCATTCCGCATCTATTCGATGTAACCAGCCTCTCTGATAATATTCAAAACAATACCCAAGCAATAGCTGAATATAAGGCCGCAATAAACACCGCTCAAAATAAATTGTATCAAGATTTCGAGCAAGGCACAGAAGTTGATCTACTGGTGCGAGCGAGAAGTTATTTTGTCGATGAAATTATCAATAAGGCATGGAAGAATTTTTTCGCAAAAGAAACTCCGGTTGCCTTGCTTGGCGTAGGAGGATATGGGCGTGAAGAGCTGCACCCACACTCCGATGTGGATATTTTATTGCTGTTTGAGACAGATATCATAGCTCAGCAGCAAACAAATATCGAAGGCTTTTTAATGTTTTTATGGGACATCGGGCTGGAAATCGGCAGCAGTGTTCGAACCATTGCGCAATGTTTCGAAGCGGCCAAAAACGATATCACCATTGCGACTAATATTGTCGAATCCCGTCGAATATGCGGCTCCGCTGACGTCTACTCAAACTTTGAAAAAGCAACCTCACCCACCCTTATCTGGTCGAGTAAAGATTTTTTTGAGGCAAAATGCCAGGAGCAAGAAAAACGCTATGAGAAATATCATGATACCGGCTACAACCTGGAGCCTAATATAAAAGAAAGCCCAGGCGGCCTACGTGACATCCACATGATAGGCTGGATAACCAAACGACACTTTGGGGATAAGTCATTAGACGATCTGGTTACCCGTGGTTTTCTAACAGAAGATGAATTCGATATATTACAACGTGGGCAAAGTTTTTTATGGAAAGTTCGCTTTGCTTTACACAAACTATCCAATCGAAGAGAGGACCGCCTCGGCTTTGAACAACAACGATTAATTGCCAAAGAACTCAATTTTAAAAATGAAACAAGCGCGGAATCCGACTTTGCCGATGACGATTTAGCAAGACCCGCCGATGGTCATCGTCTCGCCGTTGAATTATTCATGAAGCAATATTATCGGACGGTAAAGCAGCTGAGCTTGCTGAATGATATGCTACTGCAACATTATAAAGAAACCATTTTATTTGACGGTATAGAACAAAATGTTGCAGCGATTAACAGTCGTTTTAGATCGGTTAATAATTTCATAGAAGTCACCCACGCAAATACCTTCACTTCTTATCCATTCGCCCTACTGGAAATTTTTTTACTTATTCAACAAAACAGGAACCTGAAAGGCATTCGCAGCACTACAATCCGCTTGCTACGCGAAAACCTGCATTTAATTGATCAGGAATTTCGCAATGACTTGCGCAGTAAAAGCCTGTTTATGGAAATTTTAAAACAACCTAGCGGTGTAACTTTCGCCCTACGCAATATGAATCGTTACGGTATTCTTGCGAGATATTTGCCTGAATTTGGCCGTATTGTTGGGCAAATGCAATTCGATCTTTTCCACATATATACGGTAGATGAGCACACATTATTTGTCGTAAGAAATATGCGGCGTTTTTATGTGAAAAAATTTCAACATGAATTCCCACTTTGCAGCCAATTGATGAGATCCATACCTAAACCTGAACTATTATATATTGCAGGTTTATACCATGATATTGCCAAAGGGCGCGGCGGAGATCATTCCATATTGGGCGAAGATGACGCTCGGCAGTTTTGTGAAAACCATGGGCTCAGTCAATATGACACAGACATTGTGGCCTGGTTAGTTCGCAATCATTTATTAATGTCCGCCACGGCACAACATAAAGACTTATCCGACCCCGATATTATTTGCGAATTCGCGGCTAAAGTTGAAAACAATGTCAAACTGGATTATCTCTACCTATTAACAGTCGCCGATATTCGAGGCACCAATAGCAGCTTGTGGAACAGCTGGAAAGATTCGCTGCTTAAAACGCTGCGGCATGAAGCGCAAAAAGCCTTACGCCGCGGACTAAACAATCCATTACAAAAAGCCGATCTGATTGAACAAGCTAAATCAGCAAGCATGCAGTTACTCAATGAAAATCAGATTGACCTTGATGCCGCCAGGCAACTATGGGAACAAATGGGTGAAACTTACTTTCTACGTTACACGCCACAGGAAATCTATCGTCACACCAAAGAGATACTAGCGAACCCAAACGCGGATGTTATTACCTATGTTGACCCTGAAGGGCAAAGCGGTGGCACGGACATTTTTCTCAGAGCATCAGTAAAAACAAATCTTTTCGTCAACTCAACACGGGTGTTGGACAATATGAATCTCAATATTGTTGAAGCACGCATTGTGACGAGCGCCAATGGGTACTCGCTTAATACTTACACGGTGCTTGATTACAGCGGCAATAACATTCACGACCCGGCTCAGATTGAACGCATAAAACAAAAAATGCTGAACGCACTGGGGCAAGATCATGCGGCAAACCGAGTGAAAAATGCCAACATAAAACGTCGCGCTGAATGTTTTATCCAGACAACTGACATTGCCTGGGAACATGACGAAAGCAATCGCAGAACGATCATGGAAGTCATCACCACTGATAGACCAGGACTACTTTCCAACATTGCTTTTTCGCTCATGCAACACGGCATAGAAACCGAAAATGCAAAAATCGTCACTTTGGGCGCACATGTAGATGACGTATTTTTTATCTGCGATAAACAAACTAACGACACTGTTTCAAATGAGACCATGCACTCACTCAAACAGTCGCTGATTAAACTACTGGATTGCCGATGAGCACATATGTCATTGGTGATCTTCAAGGCTGCTACCAATCTTTACAGCAACTACTCACTAAAATTGATTTTTCACTCGATAAAGACATACTGTGGTTTACCGGAGATTTAGTCAACCGCGGGCCTGACTCACTTAAGGTATTGGAGTTTGTGCAAGACCTGAAAGAAAATGCAGTCACCGTACTGGGCAATCATGATTTACATATGCTTGCCGTATTAACCGGCCTGGAAAAACCTCGCCGCAAAGATACCCTAGATGAAATCCAGTCTTCTGCCAACAAAATGAAAATCATTGACTGGGTTCGCCAGCAGCCCTTAATGCACGTTGATGATACGCAGCAAATGGTGCTTCTGCATGCGGGCTGTTATCCCACCTGGACTATCGCAGCAGCGAGTCAATATGCCAAAGAAGTTGAGAGCGTTTTGCAAAGTGATCAATACATGAATTTTTTAAAAAAGATGTATGGTAACCAACCTTCTGCCTGGTCAGAAACATTAACCCAGTGGGATCGTTTACGTTTTATCACCAACTGTTTTACCCGCATGCGTTACCTAACAGAAGACTTACAGCATGATCTAAAATACAAGGGTGCGCCCAAAGACGCACCGACCGGGCTTAAGCCCTGGTTTCATTACGGCGAAAAAGTGCGTCGGCCGTATAATATCTTGTTTGGACATTGGTCAACGTTGGGGTACTTGAATGAAAATGGCGTCTATTCACTAGACACCGGCTGCCTGTGGGGCGGTAAATTAACAGCATTAAAACTGGGTGAAACCCCTTCACCAATCATGATTGACTGCGCACAAA
>CALZHW010000005.1:0-7747 GCA_945787125.1 uncultured Ectothiorhodospiraceae bacterium | reverse complement strand
ATTCAGGCAAATGCCCAAACATTATAAATGGCATCGCATTTGCATATTTTCAAGCACGGTTAATAGCGGACACTAAACAACATGGTCACACAACTCAATATCGTCAGTGATGGCGTCAGTCGCCACCTTGTCGTTGAAGGCAAAACAAATACTCTGCCTCAACTAACTAATAGCAGCACTGAAACCACCACAGGAGGATTAACACTCAATATTTCCAGCGTATTACAAACAACGTTGGAAATCGAGCAACTAGTGGCGTTATTTTCTCAGCAAATAAAACCCGCCCTGCCTCACGATGGCTTTAGTTACCACAATGACCCACTTGGTCTCGGCATCCATCTCGGCAGCAAAGGTAAACATGAAACAAAGTATCATTTACTGGTAAATGGTGAATCTTTAGGCGAACTAAGTCTGCACCGCGAATGGAAATTTACCCCGCAAGATAATAAAGTCTTTGAGTACACACTCTGTGGATTGGTATACCCACTACGTAATGCAATTATGTACCGTAAAGCACTGCATGCTGCCCACAAAGATACGTTAACAGGTGTAAACAACCGCTCAACGCTAGACGAAAATCTCAATCGTGAGGTAAAACTGGCCAATCGCTATTCACGCAGTTTGTCACTAATCATACTGGATATTGATAATTTCAAATCAATCAATGACGGTTTTGGCCACAGCTTTGGCGATACTGTTATTGCTGAGACCGCGGCACGTATCGCATCTTGCATCCGCGCCACTGATATTTTATTCCGCTATGGCGGTGAAGAGTTTGTCGCTTTACTGAGTAACACCAACCTCAATGGAGCGACTCAACTCGCCGAGCGGATTCGGCTAGCTGTCAATGAATCGCCGATCAGAGACGGCGACAATGAGGCTACCACAACCGTCAGCATAGGCACCACAGAATTGAAGCATGGAGAAATAAACGCAAACTTTTTCACACGCGCAGATAGTGCACTCTATGAAGCAAAAGGCGCCGGAAAAAATTGTGTAAGAAAAGCATAAATTACAACCCGAATACAATTCGTCTTCACCGACACAATCAATTGGTGATATCATCATCTCTATAAATCAGAACTATGCGAATATTGCCCCCAATCGTCTGATTTCGCGAATATTTTTCCATTAAAACTGTAGCGGGATCAAAAGATTACAACATAAAACGTGTTACCTCTGACTTTTCAGGACCATTTACTTGGTGATAAAATTAATGTGTAAAGACAGCAAATGCAAAAAACACCGTTAACTCAAGATAAGCTATATCACCGCTGCGACCCGAAATTATTACCCTACAACTCCTCAAAAGAAATTTCGACCTCCAAACAAAGCATTGGCCAGCAACGGGCGCTTGATGCCATTAAATTTGCGATCAATTTAAACAAAACAGGGTATAACCTGTATGTTTTAGGGCAAACCGGTGCCGGCAAACATCTGCTCGTGCGCGACATGCTGGAGCAACACGCCCCACTTAAAGAAGACCTGCAAGACTGGTGTTACGTTAATAATTTTAAAATCTCACACCAACCCATAGCGATTGGTTTGCCAGCGGGTTTAGGCGCTGATCTAAAGCAAGACCTTAAAGAACTGACAGAAAACCTCTCCCACGCCATACCCAAGGCGTTCGAGGCTGAGATTTATGAAAAACAAATCGTTGCCATTACACACAACTATCAAGTCAAAGAAGAAAACGCGCTGGCAGAGTTAGACAAAGCGGCTCGTGTTATGGGCATTGTTTTTCTGCAAACTGAAGCAGATTTTAGTTTCGCCCCCATGCTGAATAATGAAATCATGCAAGCCGAGCACTACGATGCGCTCAGCAATGAAGAACAGCAGGAAATCCAGGATAACATCAAAACCCTGCAGAAAAAACTACAAAGCGTTTTGCAACATTTGCCAAAGTGGCAGCTGGAAAGTCGTAAAATGATTAAGGCACTCAATCATAAAATTGCCAAACAAACCGTCGCCGTATGGACTCAAGAACTTCAACATAAATATCAAACCTATGATTTAGTAATAAAACATCTCACCGCAATAGAAAATGATGTTATTGAAAATGTTGAAAATTTCTTACCGCAAACTGATCATGAAGAAACACCGCAAAGCGCGCAAGAAGATATTAAAACTTATGTCAAACGCTACCATTTAAATTTATTGGTTTACAATAGCCCCAACAACAAAGTCCCCATTGTTTATGAAACTAACCCAACACTTGAAAATTTAATTGGAAAGATTGATAGCATTAGCCACTACGGCGCACTCATTACGGATTTCACGTTAATTAAGCCCGGTGCACTACACACCGCGAATGGCGGCTATTTGCTACTGGATATATTCAAATTACTTAGCCAGCCCTATAGCTGGGAAGCCCTAAAACGCGCCCTGTCATCCAGAGAAATCACCATCGAGTCACCATCACAATCCAGCGTTCAATCGACAATAACACTGAGCCCAACGGCAATTCCGTTGCGTATTAAAGTTATTTTGTTGGGCGATTATCACCACTACTTTGCACTTTGTGAATCTGACCCCGAATTTGAGCAGTTATTTAAAGTCGTAGCAGACTTGGAAGATAGTATAGACCGCAACGACGAAACCCAGAATGAATACGCTGAACTGATTGCCTCCCTAATTGATAAACATGCATTAAGGGCTTTTTCCCGAGAAGCCATGGCACGACTCATTGAGCAAAGCTCACGCTGGGTGGAAGATCGAGAAAAACTGTCCACCCACCGGGGAGAACTACGCGACCTACTCATTGAGTCTGACTACTGGGCCAATGAAAACAAGAGTGAATTAGTCGAAGTAACACACATCGAGACAGCAATCGATCAGCAACAATATCGTGTATCTCGCTTACAATCACTGACTGAAGAGTCCATCATTCGTGACCATACCGTCATTAATACGTCCGGTTCCGTTATAGGGCAAATCAATGCACTAACTATCGCCAATTTAGGTAAATTCACCTATGGGCAACCATCACGAATTTCCGCAGTGGCACGAATGGGCGATGGTAAAATTATCGATATTGAGCAAGAGTCAAATTTAGGCGGAGACATCCACACCAAAGGTGTCCTAATACTCAGTCATTTTTTCTCAGCACGTTATCTAAAAGATAAAATGCTTTCCTTTTCTGCCAGCATCGTTTTTGAACAGTCGTATGGCGAGATTGATGGCGACAGTGCCTCTGCCGCTGAACTGATAGCTTTAATTTCTGCATTTACAGACATTCCTATTAATCAATCTTTGGCCATCACAGGCGCAGTTGATCAACACGGAAAAATTCTGGCCATCGGTGGCGTAAATGAAAAAATTGAAGGCTTCTTTTCTATTTGTCAAAAACGAACACTAACCGGCAACCAAGGCGTTGTTATTCCGCACAGCAACATTAGCAATCTCATGCTAAATAAAGCGGTAATGCAAGCTATTGTTGACGAGCAATTCTTTATCTACGCGGTGGAACACATTGATGAAGCCATTGAATTATTAATGGGAACCAAAGCAGGAAACCGCGACTCTCAAGCAGTGTACCCTGAAGACTCGGTCAACGGAAAAGTCGAAGCAAAATTGGATTTTTATGCGAGCCGCAGTCATGAGCATGATAAAGAACATGACGACTGATAAGGAAAATTTCAATATGAAAAAACGTGCGCTTATCACTGGCGGTAGCCGCAGATTAGGTTTGAGTCTCACGCAAGCATTGCTGCAAGATGATTGGCAAGTTATTATCTTAACCCGTAACTCTTCGCCGGAACTTGAGAAGTTACGCTGCGACTCACTGGAAATTCGTTGCTGCCTGGATCTGGATAATCCGGAGTTTGAGCAGACCATAAAACAACTCGCCAGCGAATACAACACATTGGATCTGATTGTTCACAATGCCTCTATGTATGAAAAAGATCCTGAAATCGGCGCAGATATCAGTCGCTTTTATGATGCGAATTATCAAATACATATGAAATTGCCGGCGATTATCAATACCTATTTTGCTGACAGCCTGAGGCACTCGCCAACAAAAAACGCCAACATCATACACATTACCGATATCTATGCAGATAACCCAAACGTTGATTATATACTCTATTGCTCAACCAAAGCAGGCTTGGCAAATTTAACCAAAGGATTTGCCAAAAAATATGCACCCGCAATCAGGGTTAATAGCATTCAACCTGGCCCGATAAAATTTTTACCACATCACACGGACGAACATAAAAAAAACGTACTCAGTAAAACATTACTCAGTTTCGAAGCCGGTTTTGAGCCAATCATCAAGACCGTCAAGTTCATCGTGGACAATCCTTATTTGACCGGTAGTGCGATCAAGGTGGATGGCGGCCGCTCGATCGCCAACAAATGAATCACCCAGCGGCAAAGAGACACTCGGCTGATCAGACAATAATACTTGGCCTACATAGACTTCTTTACAGCGTGAAAAAATATTTGGATCATACGTTTCTGAGCAAGCAATAATATCAACATCTGCCGTACGATCCTTATGACTGCGTAACGGATCACTCCGGTCTCGCCCCAAGGATTCTTCCAATTCATTTAATTGTGATTTTATTTGATCATGTGACAAATTCGAATGAATAATTACCAGCGTATTCAAGAAGTCGTTTGATGTCATCAATGCCTCTGGCTTGGTAACAATAACCGGATACAGCTGAATACGCTCATACTTCTCTAACAGCGTATTAATAACCCGCTGCATATTCTTTTTGGGTGATATATTCGAACCAATTGAGAAGTAATAAAACATGGTTTAAGAATTTATTAGCTGCATAGCGCCACGGTCATACCTTGTGTCGCAAAACCCGCAAAATTTTTCTCTACTCTGGCAAGGTACTCTGGCCAATGATCCTCATAACTCATTAAATAGAGTTTTTGTCGAATTTCAGGTGAATATTGCTCTAGCAAAGAATCATAGGCTGCATGCACCGGATTTACGGGCATCAATGTCACATCATGAAAACCAATTTCAAAAGGCAAACGGCTGACAATCTCCGGAATGGCGGTAGTATCTCCCGAATAAAACAAAAAATCGTCAATCGTAAATCCAAAAGACGGCTTGCCAGGTGTGTGTTTATTCTGGAAAAATTGAAATTGATGCGAATAGATTTCGCACGTTAAGCTAGACAGTGGCACCAGGTCAAAATAATCCCCTAAGGTAGCCTCCCCGTCACCATGCCGCCCCATGGAGCCTTTTAACGTTTGATGCCACAATTCATCAAATAGCGACTCGTGAAAATATAATGTAATGCGTGTCTGATAACGAAACATCGACTCATAGGCCAAGCGCTCTAGTCCAAAGACATGATCACCATGCACATGCGTAATAAACACCGCATTAATATCAGCAATTGATAAACCTTGCGCATGCAAGGCAGGCTTAATGGTATAACCTGCATCAATAAGCAAGTTACCCTGTGCAGATCGAATTAAAGCGTTAGTATTGAAATGATCAAATGATTCTGAATGACCGCAGCCGATGATGCTGAACGTACTATTGGTAGACATAAAAAAGCTCACCCTGCTGACTATCAATAAAGAGATAACCGCTGGTATTACGCGCTAAATCAACATATATATAAGGCTCATCTCGAAATAGCCGATCTGGATAACGGGATTTCAACAAGTTAACCGCCTGATAAAATTCCTCCCAGTTTTTACCATTGAACGGTTGTTCAAATTTCACAAATCGTTCTAATAAAAAATCGGCCAAAGGTGAAAATATTTCAACTTGCATTGCTTCTGATTGACTCCCAGGCATAGCGGCTTAACGAGCCATTATTATGCCATAAACACTACTCTAGTATCGTAAATAGTTATCGTAAATAAAACCGGCAAAAAAATAAGAAAACAACAGGGAGGGAGACAGACAAAAATTTGGATGATTCGATTGAGTAACTACTCAACCGAATCACGTCTTGAATTATTTTTCATAGAACGCTGGGCCAGGTTTTCCTCCTACGGCTTTTAATGCCATTGCCAGCGGGCAAAACCCGGTAAACGCGGATTGTAGCAAATTCGCCCCAACAAACACTGTTAATCCTAGCCAGTAAACAGAATGCAGTTGTGATAAACCTACACTCACTAAAACAACAAATCCCGCAAAAGCGACTACTTTTTGATCGATATTCATGGATTTTTCTCCTGATTCAATTACCGCTTTAAATTATGAATAAGTATATTACCATTTTCTTATATAGTCAAGTAACATAATCTACTAATTGCAGGAAAATAGCAATCCGGTTAAATCACAGCGAATACTTACAACTCACAATCGGAGTTCAAAGTTGCATAGTGCCACCTTCTAGCGCCCGTAGCGGCAAAACCTTACCGAGAGACGCCGTAAATACGTCCATGTAAGCTTGACGGCAGCATCCCTGCTGCCAACACTCTCGATAAGGCCTTGCCACTACGAGTGCCGATTGTGAGTTACAATCGATGGTGCGAAATGCAATGTACCGGACTATGTGGTAAGTAGTCACAGGAGGGAAATCAATCGCTCCTATTTAAGCATTGGCGCGTGGAAAACGAACTGATGAATGTTGAGGCTGAACTTAGTTAATTTAAAGTTTCCAGCAGCGCATTAGTGAGCATGTTGAATATTGGCGGATTTCGTCAGAATTTCGGGGGATCCTCTATTTCAAACTTACTTTGTTTTGTCTTCTGTCTGCTAACAATAACCCAAGTAATGCGACACTCATTAATCCTAATGAGCTGGGTTCTGGTATTGATGCGATTCCTACATCTCCATCACGAACGGCCATGGCGGTCATTTTGAGTTTGTTTTTGGGGAAGAAAAATTGGTCACCCAGGCTCATGTTATATGCAAAGGCGATATCCCTATCTTCTTCAGCATATATTGTAGAATCAACATAATGGTCGACTCCCGTCCAAAAGAGATAGGTATTATCTCCTCCGAGTAGGGTGTCTGGCATGTTATTAAATAAAGCAATAGTTGTTAAGTTGCCTGTGTCGTGCAGGGCACTATCAGGCTCTCCTCCTAGATCCTGGTAGAATAAGTGGCTAAGTTCGCTAAGCGCACAGTTATAGCCTATTGAAAAGGGTGTTGAATCCGGGCTTGGGAAATTTCCAACGGTATCGCAAGAGGGATCAAGGCGGTTTAATGTCGGTAATCGCCAGTCTTCCCAAGTAGTATTTCGAACGGAGTCATAATAAGAATAATTATCAACAAATGTAACAGCCTCATCCCAGTAATAGCCGGGGTTTTCTCCTAATGTTTTAGACGGATTAAAATCAGCAAGCCAAGTAATATCTTGGACATCGTCGTATATTAATCCGCCTCCACGATCAATTAACATGGCACTTGCGTTATTGGAAACAATAAAAAGAACAATTGCTAGAGAGAGTTGACTAATAAATGACATTTTTGGGTACTCATGCTTGCTAATTAATTGATAGGTGTCCTTACCGACCATTAAGGGGTCAGAGCCCTTTATTGCTTTTCCTTGATATGCCTAGGCTCCTCCGTATTTATTGCGCTTGCCGTTTGATGTCAAAAAGATTTCAATTTTTCGAAACAAGATATAAAACACGGGTGTAAATATGAGTCCAAAGAACGTAACTCCCAACATGCCGGAAAACACTGCCACACCAATGGCCTGACGCGTTACAAACAGCAAAAGCATCGGTTCATAGATAGCAACGTGGTTCACGCGAGGTATCGGACAGCCCTATAGCGTCAGCAAAATCACTTATAATAGATGCACATTCA